>CANGZW010000018.1 GCA_947458405.1 Leptospiraceae bacterium | reverse complement strand
GGTCTTGATCTCAAACAGTCACGAACGTTTGGGAAATAAAGACAAGGTTGATCCTTCACCTGGTCGCACTACTTTTCTTTTAGTAAATTCTATATCCCTTTCCTTCTTAACTTTTCCTTTTTAACTCTTAAATACATTTTTTGAAGAAAAAAGATTATAAAAATTATACTTTAAAACTGGTATAACTATATTAACATAAAGGGATTTTGTAAAATAGGCTTTGTTTTTAAGCGATCTGTTCTATTTTTTAGATAATATATATTTTAATTATATAATTTTCCTTTAAATCTTTTGTTATAGGCCATTAAAAATATTAGTTTTAGCTGAATTTAAATAAATATTCGCACTAAATACATTTTTGATAGTATTTGCAATTTTCTTTTCGTTTACACTCACAAATTCAAAATTCTTTTTTCCCGTCCAACTCCAAGTTATTTTAAAATCTTTAGCTTGGGGAAATTTCGAATGTGTAAGCAAAAGAATTGTAAAATTACTTTTATTTTTTTATCGTTTATTTACTTATATAGATATTTTTCAATTGTTTCTGCAGTGAAAACAATCCTAATATTTTTTATAATTATTAAAATTTTAAAAAATATTTATCAACTTTTTATTTTATTAAGAATGTAAGAAGATGTTAAGGATGGTGAGCCTATATTTTGTTTTTCTGCTTCCTTTATTAAGTTATAAATTAGAGAATTATAGGGTGTTTGGACATTAAATTTATTGGCTAGTCTAAGGATTTCGCCGGTTATATAATCTATCTCAGTCGTTTTTAATTTTTTTAAATCTTCCCACATAGATGATCTAGCGTAAGGATCAATTTTAATCATATTCGACGCTACTCTAGAAAAGAGCCAGTTTGGAAGTCGTAATACGTAAGGTGCTAACCAAGGAATCATTTTTCCTAAAATTTTCGGTTTAATTTTAGCCAGACTATAAACATCCAGGGCTTCATTTATACAATTAGATAGGATTAACCTAAATTCAGGGTTCAATAATTCTTCTCTTAAAGGAAGATTGCATAAAGCATTTATAGGATTATTTAGATTAAAGATTAATTTTCCATATAAAATTCCCTCAATATTATTATCAAATTTATATGATAATTTACTATCATGAAATAAATTATTTAAAATTGAATTACATTCTGAGTTTTGAAAAATCAATTCACCACTCGTAGTACACTTATAAACACCCGGACTTTGATTAAAAATATTAAATGGAATCATACCAGAAATTATAATATTATTAGGATAAATGGATTTAATAAGCTCAAAGTTACTTACACCATTTTGAAGACTGATGATTATATTTTTCTCTTCAATTATATTTTTAAAAGAGTTAAGAGTTGATTTTGTATCATGCGATTTAACTGTTATAATATAAATATCTGATTTCGCTAATTCATTAGGGTTAGTTTTATAATTTAAATTAACATAAGGAATTTTTATTTGAAATCCTTTTAAATCACTTAATAATAAATCATTCTCAATTAATTCTTTATTGATTCGATCCTTACCTAGAAATGTTACATCTAAAGAACTATTCAATAAGAATCCCCCTATATAAATTCCAATATTTCCTGCTCCAATGATTGTAATTTTCATATTTGTATCCTTTTTAATTAAATAAATATATTTTAAGATTGATAATTATCCACTAAAAAAAAATATGGAAAAAAAGGTGTTTTTCGGGAACCCGATTCCTTACTGGAAAGAAGACTTATATAGGGCTTCTCAGGGTCCTGATTGGATTTTTAATATGGTTTAGTATCCATTAAGAAAAATGATTTTAAGTAATTTTTTTAACCTAGAATCTGTATTTTTTTAGATATTTTTTGAAATATAATAAACCGAATTCATAAAATTCCCGGTGTAAATACCCACAGCATTGTTAAAAGAACAGGAGTTAAAGTAAATGGCTAAAGAAAAATTTGATAGAAGTAAACCTCATTTAAATGTGGGAACAATCGGTCACGTAGATCATGGTAAAACAACTCTTACAGCGGCTATTACATCCACTCTAGCTAAGAGAATTGGTGGAAAAAATAAAGCTGTTAAATATGACGAAATCGATAATGCTCCTGAAGAAAGAGAAAGAGGTATTACAATTGCAACTTCTCACCAGGAATATGAAACTAAGAATCGGCACTATGCACACGTAGATTGTCCAGGTCATGCAGATTATGTTAAAAATATGATCACAGGCGCCGCACAAATGGATGCTGCAATATTGGTAGTCTCAGCAACTGATGGTGCTATGCCACAAACAAAAGAGCACATTCTTTTAGCAAGACAAGTTGGTGTGCCTTACATAATTGTATATTTAAACAAAGCAGATCAGCTTAAAGAAGATGAAAGAGTTGAGATGATTGAAATGGTTGAAGAAGAAATTAGAGACCTTTTGAAAAAATATAATTTTCCAAAAGAAGGGCAGGGAGAAATTCCGATTGTTTATGGATCAGCTCTCAAGGCACTCAATGGAGAGGATGATGATTTAGGTATGAAATCGATAGATAAATTGATGGAAGCACTTGATACATATGTTCCTCAACCTAAGCGTATTACAGATAAACCATTTTTAATGCCCGTTGAAGACGTTTTTTCGATTACAGGACGAGGAACAGTTGCTACCGGTAGAGTAGAAACTGGAACTTTAAAAATAAATGAAGAAGTGGAAATAGTCGGTATCAGAGAACAAACAAGCAAAACAGTTGTTACTGGAATCGAAATGTTCAGAAAGTTGTTAGATCAGGCGGAAGCTGGAGATAATATTGGTGCACTCTTAAGAGGAACCAAAAAAGAAGATATTGAAAGAGGGCAGGTTCTTGCTAAACCTGGAACGATTACTCCTCATAAAAAGTTTAAGGCTGAAGTATATGTCTTAACAAAAGATGAAGGTGGAAGACATAAGCCATTCTTTGATAATTATAGACCTCAATTTTATTTTAGAACTACTGACATAACTGGAGTTTGTAAATTACCAGATGGAATGGAGATGGTTATGCCTGGCGATAATGTTTCTATGGACATAGAGTTAATTCACCCGATTGCAATGGATAAAGGTTTGAATTTTGCAATCCGTGAGGGTGGAAAAACCATTGGTTCAGGCGTTGTAGCTGAGATCACCGAGTAAGGCTGAAATGACAGGACAAAGAATTAGAGTTAAATTAAGAGCTTTTGATCATAAGTTAATTGACCAATCAACTTACGAGATTGTAGCAACTGCAAAAAGAACCGGAGCAAAAGTCTCCGGTCCTATACCACTCCCTACTAAAATTGAGAGATATACAGTATTGAGATCTCCTCATGTTAATAAAAAATCTAGGGAACAGTTCGAGATGAGAACTCATAAGAGACTCATAGATATTTTAGACACAAATGAGGATACTGTGGAAGCGTTAATGAAACTTCAGCTTCCCGCTGGTGTATCTGTAGATATAAAATCATAAGGAATAGTAAAATGACAAGAGGTCTAATTGGCAGAAAAATAGGAATGTCCCACGTATATGCAGACAATGGTGATGTTATTCCTGTTACGGTTCTAGAAGTAGGGCCCTGCAGTGTATCACAAGTGAAAACACCGGAAAAAGATGGCTACCTCTCCATCCAACTTGCTTTTGGAGATGTAAAAGAATCTTCTCTATCTAAACCAGAAAAGACTCACCTACAAAAAAATGGCATACCACCTAAAAGACACTTAAAAGAGTTCAAGTTGGATGGTGATGCTCCTGCTGTAGGTTCTACGATAAACATTTTGGATGTTTTTAAAGAATTAGATACCGTGAAAGTTAGTGGAATTACTAAAGGCAAAGGCTTTCAGGGGGTTGTTAAAAGGCATGGTCATCATGGTGGTCCATCCGCTCATGGATCTAGATTTCATAGACATCCAGGTTCAAGTGGTGCGGGGACTACACCAGCAAGGATATTTAAAGGTATGAAATATCCAGGTAGAATGGGTGGATTAAATAACACTGTAAAAAACTTAAAAATAGTTAAGATTTTACATGATAAGAACATACTGCTTGTATCTGGAAATATACCCGGACACAATAAATCATTAATAACAATAGAGAAAATCTAAGGGAAGGAACCACAACAAAATGAAAGCCCGAAAGTATTCAAAAACAGGCAATTTTCAAAACGAAGTGGATTTACCTGTATCACTTTTTGCACCAGATAATGTAAGTCGCGGTGCTATTTACGATGCAATAAAAGCTGAAAATGCCAATTTAAGACATGGTAATCATTCCACTAAGGATAGAGGTGAAGTGAGAGGTGGTGGTAAAAAGCCCTGGTCACAAAAAGGGACAGGAAGAGCTAGACAAGGGTCATCTAGGGCTCCACATTGGACAGGCGGTGGTATTGTTCAAGGTCCAAAAAAAAGGGATTATTCTTCCAAATTATCTAGAAATGTCAAAAGAAAGGCTGTTGTTTCCATTCTAAATAAAAAAGCCGAAGAATCTAAAATATCTATTTTAGAAGATCTCTCATTAGATAAGTTTAGCTCAAAAGCAGTTTATAGTGTATTTAAAAATATGGGATTAAACAATACTGGATATATAGCAGTTCTTGTAACTGGGGAAGATGAAAAATTAAAAGTTTCCACAAGAAATATTCCTTACATTAAGTATATTAATGCTAAAAGGGTAGGTTGTAGGGAATTATTATTTAACAACAATTTAGTTATAACTGAAAGTGCATTACAAGAACTAATAAGTCACTATAAAGAGGTTATAAAAAAATGAACATTGAAAATATTATAATAACTCCTCTAGTTACTGAAAAAGCACAAGTATTACAAGAGATTGGAACTTCACAAGGGAAAAGAATGGTTAAATATTCATTTAGAATTCATCCCTCGGCAAATAAAATTCAGGTAAAAGATGCAATTAAAAAAATCTTTAACCTTACTCCATCTTCTGTAAATATAATGGTTTACAAGGGCAAAACTAAAAAATTTAGAAATATGCCTTCACAAAGACCCCATTGGAAAAAAGCAATCGTCACTTTTGAAAATGGTGCAACCCTAGAATTTGGTAAAGGAGTATAGAGATGGGTATTAGAAGATATAAACCTGTTAATTCCTCTACAAGATATAAAACTGTATTAGATTTTGCGGAAATAACAACAGAAACTCCTTTTAAACCTCTAACTAAATCTATTCCATACAAAGCCGCAAGAGGGTTTAAAGGAAGAATAACCGTTAGACATAAAGGCGGAAGAGTAAAAAGAAGATATAGGCAAATAGATTTCAAGAGATATAAGAGAGATATACCTGCTACCGTAAAAACAATAGAATATGATCCAAATCGATCTGCCTTTATTGCTCTACTTTCTTATGCAGATGGTGAATATAATTATATATTAGCACCAGAAGGATTAAAAGTTGGTGATAAAGTAATTTCTGGAGAATCCGCTGAAATAAAATCTGGAAATTCTTTACCACTTGATAAAATTCCTCCCGGAACAAGTGTACACAATATTGAATTGCATCAGGGTAAAGGTGCACAAATGGTAAGAACTGCTGGAGCATTTGCTACCATTGCTGCAAAAGATGGGGATTACGTTCTCCTAAAGCTTCCTTCCTCTGAGGTTAGAAAAATCAGAAAAGAGTGCTATGCCACTGTTGGAATTGTTAGTAACAAAGATCATAATCTAGTTTCTTTAGGAAAAGCCGGAAGATCAAGATGGTTGGGAATTAGACCCGCAGTTAGAGGGGTCGTTCAAAACCCGGTAGATCACCCTCACGGTGGTGGGGAAGGTAAAACTTCTGGTGGAAGACATCCTGTATCCCCATGGGGACAACCTACAAAAGGTTATAAAACTAGAAGAAAAGCAAGACCCAGTGATAAGTTTATCGTCCAGGGTAGAAAACGAAATAGAAATAGAGGTAATTAAAGTATGTCCAGAAGTTTAAAAAAAGGACCGTTTATAGATGATCATTTATTAAAAAAAATTAATAAAATGAATTCTGAAAATAACAAAAAACCCTTCAAAACATGGTCTAGACGTAGTACTGTATTTCCTGATATGATTGGTCATACAGTTATGATTCACACAGGAAATAAGTTTTTGCCAGTTTTTATAAGTGATAATATGGTTGGGCACAAGCTCGGTGAATTTGCACCAACTAGAACTTATCGTGGGCATGGTAATCAAGATAAAAAGGTGAAGAAGTAATGGAAGCAAAAGCTGTTGCGAAATACGTTAGGATCTCTTCAAGAAAAGCTCGATTAGTAGCCAATGAAATTAGAGGCTATGATTACTTAGAAGCCAGAGATTATTTAAAATATATTAACAAACGTGCCGCTGATTTAATTTTAAATGTTTTAAATTCAGCCGCGGCTAATGCAGTAGTGAGTGATTCATCTATTGATGAAAATTCCCTGTATATAAAAAAAATATACATAGATGATGGTCCTTTCTTAAAAAGATTTAGAGCTAGGGCTAGGGGAAGAGCATCAAAAATTCGTAAAAGACAAAGTCACATAACAGTAGTTCTTTCAAACTAAGGAATAATAAATGGGTCAAAAAGTAAATCCAATAGGTTTAAGATTAGGTATTACCAGAACTTGGGATTCAATCTGGTTCTCAAAAGAAGATTATAGAAAAAACTTACATGAAGATATTAAAATTAGAGAATTTCTTCAAAAAAAGTTTAAAAATTCTGCTTTGGTAAGGGTTGTCATTGAAAGATTTCCTGAAAAAGTAAATGTTAATCTTCATACTGCAAAACCTGGAGTTGTAATTGGTCAGAAAGGGCAAAATATAGAAAATGTAAAAAATCTGATTAAAACTTATTCTGATAAACCTATTAATATAAATATAGTAGAAGTTAAAAAGCCTGAAGTTATCGCCCAAGCAATTGCCGAAACAATAGCACAGCAAATAGAACAACGTATGCCATTTAGAAGAGTAATGAAGGCAGAACTTAGAAGAGCAATGCGTGGTGGAATTGAAGGATTAAAGATTACTATTTCCGGAAGACTCAACGGTGCAGATATGGCTCGAGTAGAATCATACAAGGATGGACGAGTTCCATTGCATACCCTAAGAGCAAAAATTGATTTTGGATTCAAAGAAGCCAAAACAACCTATGGGCAGATTGGTGTTAAAGTATGGACATATTCAGGAGATCATCTTCCTACTGGAAAAGATGAGGAAGTTGAAGATAAATATGCTGTAAAGCGTAGAACAAACTAAGGTTTAAAAGAGAGATAGTTATGTTAGCTCCTAAGAGAATTAAATTTAGAAAAAGCCAAAGAGGCAGATTAAAAGGAAATGATGAATCCGGAAATAAGGTTTCTTTTGGAGAATACGGATTAATTGCAGTTACTTCTGGTAGATTAACAGCCAGACAGATTGAAGCCGCTAGGGTATCAATCAATAGAAGAGTAAAGAGGGGCGGTAAATTATGGATCAGAATTTTTCCGCATATGCCTATTACAAAAAAACCAGCTGAAACTAGAATGGGAAAAGGAAAAGGAAACCCTGAATTTTGGGTAAGTGAAGTTAGACCAGGTAGAGTGCTATTTGAAATGTCAGGCATTGAAGAAGTTGCCGCAAAAAAAGCTCTTGAAATGGCCGCATTTAAACTACCAATAAAAACTATCTTCGTTAAGAGGTCTTTAGTATGAAGGTTAAAATTTCTGAGTTAAAAGATTCTGAAATAGTAGAGCAATTATCAGATGCAACTAAACAAGTTAGAGAGCAAAGATTTCAATATGCTATAGCTAGATCACTTGAAAATCCCAAGATTATTAGGGATTTGAAAAAGAAAATCGCTCGCTTGAAAACAATTCAAAGAGATCGGGAAATAAAAAAAGTAAAAAAATAGGTGAATTAAATAAACATGGAAAACAAAATTAAAGCAAGAAAGACTATTCAAGGTAAAGTAGTAAGTACCAAAATGAATAAAACTGTTGTAATGGAATTTGAAGTTAGGCAAGTTCACCCTATTTTTAGAAAAATTACTAAAAAAACTACAAGATTAAAAGTCCATGATGAAAAGAAAGAATGTGGTGAGGGTGATATCATCTTAGCAGAAGAAACTAGACCTTTATCACGAGAAAAAAGACATACTTTAAAAAAGATCATAGAAAAGGCAAAATAAAATGATACAACAACAAACAATGCTTCAAGTTGCAGATAACTCTGGAGTAAAAAAAGTAATGTGTATTAAAGTTTTAGGTGGATCGAAGAAAAGATATGCTTCCATCGGAGATGAGATAATTGTTGCAGTAAAAGATTCCCAACCTGCTTACGGCCTAAAAGATAGTACTGGAAAAAAAGTTCACAACAAAGCTGTCCAAAGAGCAGTAGTAGTTAGAACTAGAAAAGAAATCAGAAGAGCTGATGGTACTTATATTCGCTTTGATGATAATGCTGTCGCATTAATAGATGAAAAAGGGAATCCAAAGGGAACTAGAATCTTTGGACCTGTTGCAAGAGAGCTCAGAGATAAAAAATATATGAAGATTGTTTCTCTTGCTCCGGAGGTTTTATAATGGCTAAAAAACTACCATATAGAGGATCAGAGCCCACTAAATTTAAAAAATTTAATCTTAGAAAAGATGATGAAGTAATAGTTATTAGTGGAAGTAGAGAAGATAAAGGAAAAAAAGGAAAAATCTTGTCAATTGATAAAAAGCGTGATAGGGTTTATGTCAGTGGAATAAATAAAAAGAAAAAGTTTGTAAGACCAACTCAGGAAAATCCTCAAGGTGGTGAAATTGAAATTGAAAGATCGATCCATATTTCTAACGTTATGCTTTATGATTCAAAATTAAAGAAAGGTGTTAGAGTTGGTTTCGAAGTAACTAAGGAAAAGAAAGAACGAGTTTCCAGAGTAAAAAGGTAATATAAAAAATGACTACTAGCCCTAGATTAAAAAGTAAATATCTAAAAGAAATTAAACCATCTTTAATAGAAAAATATAAATATAAATCTTCAATGCAAGCACCACGAATTGAAAAGATTATACTAAACGTTGGTATGGGAGATGGTCATACTAATCCTAAAGCACTAGATTCTGCATTAGACACTCTCGGTCTGATTACCGGACAAAAAGCAGTTAAAACTAAAGCCAAAAAATCTATCGCTGGTTTTAAACTAAGAGAAAATATGAATATAGGTTGTATGGTAACTCTACGTGGCGATAAAATGTTTGAATTTTTAGATAGGTTTATAAATGTGGCTTTACCGAGGGTAAGGGATTTTAAGGGTGTAAGCCCTAAAGGCTTTGATGGAAAAGGGAATTACAATATGGGTATCAAGGAACAGATTATATTTCCAGAAATTCAATTTGATAAAGTTCATAGTATTCACGGTATGAATATTACTTTTGTAACCTCAGCTGAAAACGATAAAGAAGCGTTTGATCTTTTAAAGGCATTTGGAATGCCTTATAAAAAATAGGAGTACATCATGGCAAAAATATCAATGATAGCTAGGCATAGCAAAAAAGCCAAATTTAAAGTAAGACAATACAACAGATGTCCATTATGTGGGAGACCTAGAGCATATATAAGAAGATTTGGTATGTGTAGATTGTGTTTTAGGGACTTAGCTGGATCTGGTCAGATTCCAGGTGTAACAAAGGCGTCTTGGTAGGAAAAAATTATGAGTTTAACAGATCCAATAGCAGACATGCTAACTAAAATAAGAAATGCTGGTAGAGCCAAGCATCCTAACTGTAAGGTTTTTAAAAGTAAACTAAAAGTAGCTGTATTAGATATTTTAAAAGATGAAGGTTTTATAGAAGGATTCCAAGAAAATTTAGATGGAAAAATAAGCGGAATTCAAATCAATTTAAAATATGATTCTAATAAAAAGCATGTGATAAGAGCTATAGATAGAATTTCAAAACCAGGACGACGAGTTTATGCAAGTTCTGAAGAAGTTGTACCTGTAAAAAGTAATATGGGTATATCCATTATATCAACCTCTAAAGGTATAATGACAAATAAAAAAGCTATGAAACTCAAAATAGGCGGGGAGGTTATTTGCACGGTATCATAGTGCAAATAAATTTATATGTCAAGAGTAGGAAAAGAACCTGTTGCAATACCTCCAAAAGTAGAAGTAAAACAAATTGGAGATAAGATAGAAGTGAAAGGACCATTAGGAGTGCTTCACACACCAATTTATTCAGGAATTGAAATGAAAGTTGAGGATAATTTAGTTAAATTCTCAAGAGTTAAAGAAGAAAAAGAAATCATAGCATTGCATGGTTTAGTGAGAGCTCTCTTTAATAATTGTATCAAGGGAGTGACTCTGGGTTGGGAGAAAAATTTAGAAATTTTTGGTGTTGGATATAGAGCTCAAAAGAAAGGTAACTCTTTAGTTATGAGTTTAGGGTATTCACACGAGGTAGTTTTTCCCGAGCCTCAGGGTATAAAAATTGAAGTTACAGATCAGCTGAAAATTAAAATTCAAGGTATTGATCGTCAATTAGTGGGTCAGGTTGCAGCTAATATTAGATCATTAAAAATGCCTGAACCATACAAAGGTAAAGGAATAAAATATAATACGGAAACAATCAGAAGAAAAGCCGGAAAGACAGGTAAGAAGTAAGTATGATAAGTAGAAAAAAAATTCGTGAAACAAAAGAAAGACGAATAGAAAGAATTAGATATAAATTAAAGATAACTGGCTCAAGTCCTAGGCTAGTGATAAATAAGACAAACAGATACTTAATAGCACAAGTCATAGATGATAAAAATGGTAGTACATTAGCATATGCCTCATCATCAGAAAAAACATTTCCTATCACTGGATATTCTAGAAAAAATAAAAATTCGGCAGTAGAATTAGGCAAAATTATAGCTGAACGTGCAAAGACCAAGGGTGTTCAAAAAGTTATGCTTGATAGATCAGGTTCGATATATCATGGCAATATTGCCGCATTCGCAGATTCAGCGAGAGAAGGAGGATTGGTATTCTAATGGCTTATGATGATGACTCAAAAGAATTTTCAGAAAAAGTAGTAAAAATTGATAGAGTAGCAAAAGTTGTTAAGGGTGGTAGAAGATTTTCTTTTAATGCTTTAACTGTAGTAGGAGATTCAAAACACAGAATAGGAATTGGATTTGGAAAAGCAAATGAAGTACCTGATGCAATTCGAAAGTCAATAGACTCTGCCAAGAAGAGTTTAATTAAAATTAATATAATTGGTCATACTATTCCTCATGAAGTTATAGGAAAATTTAAATCTGCTAGAGTTCTTTTAAAACCAGCTGCTCCCGGAACTGGAATTATTGCAGGGGAATCTGTTCGCTCGGTTGTAGAAAAAGCAGGAATCCAGGATATTTTAACAAAATCATATGGATCTGGAAACCCATTAAATATTGTTAAAGCAACCTATGACGCACTTCAACAATTAGAAACTCCTGTTATGGTAGCTAGAAAAAGAGGGATCTCACTAAAAAAATTATTTGGACAGGATGCTCTCAATTAAGGGAAGGACAATTTGGATAAGATAAAAATAACACAAATAAAAAGTGAAATTGGAACTATACCTAAGCATAGATTAACTCTCAGAGCTATAGGATTGGGAAGAATTGGAAAATCAAGAGTTCACACTTTAAATGATTCTATGAAAGGAAAGCTAAGACAAGTTGGTTATTTGTTAAAGGTTGAAAAGGTATAGTAATGTCAAAAAGAGTAACTAAGAGATTAAATAGAGGAGCAATTCTATCTAAACCTAAAACTAAGAATACAGTTAAAGATTCAAATAATATAAATAATATTGAAATCCCAAGTAATTCAAGAAAATCCCCAAAAAGAATTGGTAGGGGCCCAGGTTCAGGAAACGGAACCACTGCTGGTAGAGGGCAAAAAGGTCAAAAAGCTAGAGCTTCTTCAATAAGACCCGGATTTGAAGGTGGTCAAATGAGACTTTACTTAAGAATGCCCAAAAGAGGCTTTAAAAATATTTTTAAAGAAAAATTTCAACCAGTTAATTTGCTTATTATCTCTAAACTTGGATTATCTGGTGATATCTCACCAGAAATTCTTGAAGAAAAAGGTATAATTTCTAATAAGAATAATAAAATTAAAATTTTAGGTTCCGGTGATATAAAGTCTTCAATTAAAATAACTGCGGATGCTGTTTCTACCTCAGCTCTTGAAAAGATAAAAAATGCAGGTGGGGATGTTATCATCAGAGGAATAAAACCTTAACAGGAATTAATTATGTGGAGTACAATTTCTAATATTACTAAAATTCCAGAATTAAGAAAAAAAATTCTGTTTACTGTTACAATGCTCCTTTTGTTTAGAATGGGAACACATGTCACCATCCCTGGAATAAATAGTCTTGTAGTATCAGGAATATCCTCTGACTCCTCAGATGGGTTCTTGGGAATGGTTGATTTATTTGCTGGTGGTGCTCTTCTTAAATTTTCAATATTTGCTCTTGGAATAATGCCCTATATTTCTTCTTCAATTATTATGCAACTTGTTATGGTTTTGATTCCACAATTGCAAAAATTACAAAAAGAAGGGGATGAAGGAAGAAAAAAAATAATGCAATTTACTAAGTATGGAACAATTGTATTGTGTAGTATTCAGAGTTTAGCTGTTGTTTTCTTAGCAAAAAGCTGGTCAACTGGTACTTCATCAAGTCCAGCAAGATATCCTGGCCTTATAGATGATAATGTAATTGGAATGTTTGTTCCCATTGGTATATTAACCATTACAACAGGTACTATGCTATTAATGTGGATGGGTGAACAAATCACGGAAAGGGGAATTGGTAATGGAATTTCTCTGATAATATTTGCAGGAATTATAGGCAGAATGCCTGAAGCATTAGTCCAATTATTCACCACAGACAAATCTGATCCTTTAGCTATATTAATCTTATTTGTTATATTTATACTTCTCATTTCATTTACAATTATCCTAACTCAAGGAGTTAGAAAAGTTCCCCTTCAATATGGGAAGCAAATGAAAGGAAGAATGATGGTTCAAGCTAAAAGCCAGAGTTTACCGTTTAAAGTTAATGGAGCTAATGTAATGCCAATTATATTTGCTTCCAGCTTGATTCTTTTCCCTCAGACAATTATTCAAACTTTATCATCTAATTCATCGTCTTGGGCTGGTTGGGCTGTAATACTAGATTTCTTTAATCCTTTTAGTGTAGTCTGGTATAGATCTTTATTTTACTATCTAATTTATACAGGATTGATAATTTCATTTGCATACTTCTACACTAACATACTTTTTAATCCGGCAGAGCTTGCTGAAAATTTAAAAAAATACGGTGGTTCTATTCCTAATATAAGACCCGGCTCCCAAACAAAAGAATTTATAGAAAAAGTTTTAAATAGAATAACCCTACCTGGATCTGTTTTACTTGCCTGCTTAGCAATAGCTCCATATATACTAATTAAGTTACTTAGTTTAGGAAGTAACACTGGTGGTGGAGCCTTGGTATATACATTTGGTGGAACTTCGCTGTTAATTATGGTTGGTGTAGCCCTTGAAACACTAAAACAAATTGAAGCTCAGCTCACCATGCGAAATTATGATGGATTTATGAAGAAATCTAAGATAAGGAAATAATTATGAGACTGATTTTTATGGGACCTCCCGGAGCAGGAAAAGGAACACAGGCTAAAATCATTTGTAACGAGAAAAATATTCCACAAATTTCCACTGGTGATATTCTAAGATCTGCTATTCAAAATGGAACAGAGATGGGCTTAAAAGCTAAGAAATTTATGGATGCAGGAGACTTAGTTCCTGATGAAGTAGTAATTGGAATAATAAAAGATAGATTAAAAGAAAATGATTGTAAAAATGGATTTTTATTAGATGGATTTCCTAGAACAATTGAACAAGCTAAGGCTTTGGATGTACTTCTCTCTGATATGAGTATATCTTTACAACATGTATTAAATCTAGCAGTACCCGATAATGAACTTCTTTCCAGATTATTAGAAAGAGCTAAAATAGAAGGTAGAGCGGATGATAATGAAGAAACTATAAAAAATAGATTATTAAATTACAACAAAAAAACTCTACCTTTATTAGACTATTACAAGAACTCTGGTTTGTTGAGAGAAATTAATGGTCTGGGAAGTGTGGATCAAATAACAAATATAATTAGAGAGACCCTAAAATAAATGGCAAAAGAAGAAGCCATAACAGTAGATGGAACTGTTAAAGAACCTCTACCAAATGCGATGTTTCGCGTAGAATTAGAAAACGGCCACAATATTTTGGCTCATATTTCTGGAAAAATGAGAATGCATTATATTCGAATTTTACCAGGAGACAAGGTTACAGTAGAATTATCCCCTTATGATTTAACTAAGGGTAGAATCACTTATAGAAAAAAATAGGAAGTTTCAGATGAAAGTAAGAGCATCCGTTAAAAAGATTTGTAGTAATTGCAAAGTTATTAGAAGAAAAAATGTAATTAGAGTGATTTGCACAAATCCAAAACATAAACAGAGGCAAAGATAAATGGCAAGGTTTGCTGGAATTGATTTACCACGAGAAAAAAGAATTGTTGTAGGATTAACCTATATATTTGGAATCGGAAGATCCTCTTCTGAGAAAATACTTGAAAAAGCTGGTATTGACCAAAGTATACGTGTAAAAAATCTTTCAGAAGCTCAAGAAACAGCAATTAGGAAAGTATTAGAAGATAGCTTCAGTGTTGAAGGGGATCTTAGATCTGAAATTAATCTAAACATAAAAAGATTAATGGATATTTCTTCATATAGAGGACTTAGACATAGAAAGGGACTCCCTGTTAGAGGACAAAGAACTAGAACTAATGCCAGAACTAGAAAAGGTGTCAAAAAGACAGTAGCCAATAAGAAAAAGGTAACTAAATAATTAATATGGCAGAAAAAGACAAAAAAACAAAAAAAGTAAAGAAAAAAGAGAAAAAAAACGTACCAAAAGGTAAAGTATATATTCAAGCTTCTTTTAATAACACAATTGTAACAATAACTGATATGGCAGGAAATGTTCTATCATGGTCATCTTCAGGATTAATGAGTTTTAGAGGATCTAAGAAATCAACTCCATATGCAGCACAAGTAGCTGCATCTAACGCCGCCGAAAAAGCAATAGAGGCGGCTGGTTTGAGAGAAGTAGATGTATTAGTTTCAGGTCCAGGTATTGGGAGAGAGTCAGCCATTAGATCACTCGCTAATAAAGGTCTTGCTATCAAAATCATAAAAGATATAACACCATTGCCTCATAATGGTTGTAGACCTAGAAAAAGAAGAAGAGTATGATAGGAGTAAATAAATAATATGGCTAGATATACAGGACCAGTATGCAAGTTATGCCGAAGAGAAGGACTAAAATTATTCTTAAAAGGTAGTAGATGCTTAAATAAGGATAAATGTAGTTTTGAAGACAGAAAGTCTCCCCCGGGTCTTCCTCCTAAGAAGAAAGGGAAAGTTTCTGAATATTCATCACAATTACGTGAAAAGCAAAAAGTAAAAAGAATATATGGTGTTTTAGAAAAACAGTTCCGGGATTATTTTGAAAAAGCGAACCATATGGAAGGTATCACTGGTGAAATATTATTACAGTTACTTGAAAGAAGATTGGATAATGTAATTTATAGAATGGGCTTTGCTTCTTCAAGAGCTCAGTCAAGAAACTTTATAAACCAAGGACATGTTTTAGTTAATGGTGTTCGTGTAAATATTCCATCTTTTCAAATAAAAGTCGGAGATGTTGTTGGATTTAAAGATAAATTTCAAAAAAACCAATTAATTGATCTAAATATAAAGTTTGCTCAGTCTTTGAATAGAAACCCAGGTTGGTTAACACCTGATTATTCAAAAATTACGGGAGAAGTCATATCTCTTCCTAAGCGTGAGCATGTTGATTTACCTGTCAAAGAACAGGTAATTGTTGAATTGTATTCAAAGTAATTTTTTAAGGGAAACTAAATTGTCTCATAAAAATTTGTTAAAAGGTTTTAAACGACCTAAAAAAATAGATTACTTCACCGAAGTAAACACCCCAAATTATGGAAAATTTGTTGCTGAGCCATTTGAAAGAGGCTTTGCAACAACAGTAGGAAATTCTCTTAGAAGAACCCTAATGTCTTCTATTGAAGGATCTGCCATTTCCGCTATAAGAATTGAAGGTGTGACCCATGAATTTTCTTTTATAGAGGGAATATCAGAGGACGTTTCTAGAATAATATTGAATCTTAAACAGGTTAGAATTAAGTATGAGCCTGAAGATAAAGACCAAAATAAGGTTATTCATTTAGAATTAAAAGGTCCTGGATATTTTAGAGCAGGGGATTTGGCAGTAGATTCCTCAATAGAAATAATGAATCCAGATCATTTAATAGCAACTCTAAATGAAGATGCTAATCTAATAATGGATATAGAAATCCAAAGAGGGAAAGGCTACTTTCCAGCAGAAGAAAAGAAAAAAGAAGTAGAAGTTTTAGGAACTATACCAATTGATTCTCTTTTTTCACCAGTCACAAAAGTTATTTTTGAGACTACGGAAACTAGAATTGCACAAAGGTCAGACTACGAAAAATTATCTATCGAAATTTGGACGGATGGTTCGGTTTCTCCTGAAGATGCCTTGGCACAAGCAGCGAAAATACTAAAAGAACATCTTACAATATTCATAAATTTTGAAGAAGAAATTGAAGAAGAAGAAGACGAGTTAGATGAAGCTGATCAAAAGCTAAAGGCATCTTTATCAAGACATGTGGAAGAACTTGAGCTATCAGTTAGATCTTTAAATGTTTTGAGAAGCCTAGAAATTGATTTTATCTCAGACTTAGTAAAGAGAAATGAAGATGAATTAACTAAATCTAGACATTATAGCGAGAATAGTTTAACAGAGCTTAAAGCTAAACTTTCTAGTTTAGGTCTTTCTTTTGGAATGAGGGATTTTTAAATGAACAAGCGTAACAAATTAAAGCAATTAAATCGAGATGTTAACCATAGAAAAGCATTAATAAACAATATGGTTACTAGTCTTTTTGAGCATGAAAGAATTGAGTCAACCCTTACAAAGATTAAGGTAATACGTTCTCATGCAGAAAAGTTAATTACTAGAGCAAAGAAAAATTTAGAATTATCAGAGCCGGGAGCCTCTCTACACAATAAGAGAGAGGTTATGAAGCGAATTCATGATAAAGAAATCGTGAATAAGTTATTTACTGAAATAGCACCTAGATACAAAGAAGTAAAGGGTGGATATACAAGAATTTATAGGTTAGTAAATAGACCATCTGACAATTCTGAAATGGGAATTTTAGAGCTTGTAGGTAAAAAGTCAAAAGTTGAACTTAAAGAAATAAAAAAATCAAAAACAGAAGAATTTCTTAAAGCAAAAGAAGAAAGAAATAAGACAAAAGTAAAAAAAGAAAAAACAAAAAAATAATCTTTAAAAAATGAAGAGAGTTCTTCACTCTCTTCAGAATTCTAATCTTAAAAATCACTCTCTTTCTAATAGGAGTAAATCTTATGAGTCATCCTAATGAAGATATAATAAATAAGTTTTATACATCTTTTTCAAATAAAAATGTTGCTGGTATGATAGAATGTTATGATGATTCTATTGAATTTGAAGACCCTGTCTTTGGAAAATTAATCGGAACGAAAGCAAAAGCAATGTGGCAAATGCTAATTGAAAGAAGTGCTGGACTTACCCTTAATTTTTCAAATATAGTTGCTAATGATGAGGCAGGCGAAGCAGATTGGGTTGCAGAATATAACTTTAGCAAAACAAATCGTAAAGTTATAAATAAAATTCATGCAAACTTTAAATTTAAAGATAATAAAATTATATCTCATAAGGATAATTTTAATCTTTGGAAATGGTCTGGAATGGCACTTGGATGGAAAGGTTATCTACTGGGTTTTACTCCCATTGTAACTGGTAAAATTAAATCTGAAGCATTAAGTGGTTTAGAGCTTTATATGAAGAGGAAAAGAATCTCTTAAAATAATCTAATACTATATAATAAAATTATTATATAGTATTGAAAATCTTTTCCTTTTAATGATGTAATTTGGAAAGCCTCTCTTGAATTACCATAATCATTTCCTCCCCATCAGCATTATTTACAACAACTTCATGTGCAGCAGTCATAATTGGATATTTTTCAAAATCTAGACGTAGTAAATTTGAAATAACTTTAATTCCAAAACTACCACTGGTTACTTTTTGAGATGTGATACCATTAACTAAATCATAACCAAACTTTCGGTCATGGGAATCGGCTCCAAAGCATGACAGCATAAAATCTGTTAAACCACTCAATCCATTAAATGTGATTTCTTTGCCCCCAAGTATTACACCAATGTCAACCATTTCACGAAAAAATCTGTTGGAGAGATGAAATAGGGTATTGTCAACATCTCCTCCTAGTGCATCTTTAAAATAGCCCTCTATCATTCCCATTACTAGAGCATAAACGGATTTTAAAGCTCCCCCAAGTTGAACACCAATTATGTCATGCTCAATTAAGGCTGGTCTTGAAAAGATATAACCCGTTGAAAACAGCTTTACAAGTCTTGGGATCTGACTGGTATCTATAGCTGCAATTTCCAATCCTGAAATTTTTCTTTCCATCATTTGTTCAGGGTATCCAGCTCCTGCCGCTACTGCCAATCGGCTTTTTTCAATGCCCATCTCTTCTAAATCATAAGAAATTAAACCCCTAGGTGAGGAAGAAAAACCTTTCACTACATTCACGATTACTGATTTATTTTTATTCAGCTCATTTTGAATAGAAGGATATACAGATTCAAATTGCCAGGGATTTGTACTTTGAATAAAGAGGGTTGCTTTTCTTAGTATCTCAGGATCTGAAGAGAATTTAATATTAGGAGGAAGTTTGAATAAGGGAAAGTTAACAATATCTCTGTGTTCACTATTACAAACATCAGTTACCTCTTTATCTGGATTATAAACAATAACCTCAACATTCTTGTTTGCTAAAATAGTCGCTGTTGCAGTCGATCTATAACTTTGACCGATTACAACAATTGTCTCTTCAGGTTTTGAATTGCTTTGAATTAAAACATTTTCTTTAATCGGCCTATCAGCATTGTAAAGATTTCTATAAATCCCATGTTTATGTTTACTTAAATTGGAACCTACTAAAAGTGCTAAATTATCAATTAAAAATTGCTTTTTATCACCAATTTCGGGGAATTCTATATGTTCAAGCTCATCAAGAATTTCTCCTCCCGGTTTCCTTTTAATATCTCCAACTAAAACAGGTTTTCCTATTACAAGTTTCCCTCTTGCCGCATTGAATAAAAAGCCTGATGTCGGGAGGATTTTATCTGTGCCTTCTAGAGAAATTGGTATTACAACTTTATTAGCAACATAGTGATAGACAGTATCAACAAAAGGCATAAGTCTACCATCCCTAGATCTAGTTCCCTCCGGGAAGATAGATATTATTTTTCCATCTGATTGTAACTTTTGGGAGAGTCTGAAGGCTCTCATGTTAATTTTAGTCATTAAATCGGATAGGGATGGATTATCTGACATGTCTCTTTTTGAGCATACCAAAAGAGTACCGAACATATACAATCCCAATCGCGTGAAATCGGGTTCAAAAGCTAACCTTCCGGCAATAAAGACGATTTTCTCGGCAATCCTTTTGCCAAGTTCTCCTGAAGTATATAGTAAATGAAAAATACCAGGTGCATCTAAATGACTTAGGTGGTTTGAAATAAGGGTGACAGGATATTTTCCTATTACTTTATCAATTAATTCAAGATTTTCTAAGCCCACTACTTTAAAATTACTCATAATGGGGTTTAAAAAATTTATCATGAACTCTCTCGCTGATTCATTCCCCTCAGTATAAACTCCAATTTTTTCGAGAGTTTCGGGTTCTTTAAAAATGTTCATTACGGGAGGAATTGGGGTAGAACCGGAACGAATTAGAAAATTTTCTAATAGCTTTCTTGCATCATCTTCAGCCATTCCACTCTTTACGAAAATATGAATATTTTCAAAGAATTCTTTTTGCCATCTACCAACTGTTGCTTCTTTTTCCAATCTATTTCTCCGTTTTGATTATGTATGCCCTTTAGAGATAATATTTAAATTTTCTAAGTCAAGTATTTATTTAAAAATCCATTTTAGTTGTATTCTCGATTAGAGTTATTTATTCTGTCTGAGGGTTATAAAAAGGAATTTTTTAGAATGAAAAAAGAATATCGAAAAGGCTCTGAAATTAAATGGATTCCGGATGGTTTTCATTTCTTGAGTCCTGTGGAAGCAAAAAAAAGGAGAAATAACCTAGATAAGATTCATGCTTATTTTTTAGAGAATAATTTTGAGGAAGTAGATCCTCCTATTTTTGATTTTTCATCCTCATTTTATGATCATATTATTTATGCGGATAAGTCAAAATTATTCAAGGCAAGAGATTTAAAAGGAAATGAAATTTCCCCGAGCATTGATTTGACACTTCAGGTTGTAAAAGGAATTGCAGGATCAGGGAATATAGATAAAAATCTTAAAGTGTACTACATAGGAAAAATTATTAAGGATTCAGACGGCTCAACAGGAAGTAGAAGGGAATTTTGCCAGGCAGGAGCTGAGGTAATTGGAAATTCAGATTCATCAACTATTAAAAATATTTTATTATTAATGAATGGATTATTAAAGACATTAAATATAGAATCTAAGGTAACCCTAGTAATGGGGAATATGGACGTTATTTTATCAATATTAAATAAAATTGGTGTGACAGAAGAAGAGATTTCTATAGTTTTAAATCTGTTGTACTCAAAAAATAAAGTAGAGCTTGAAAATATTCTAATAAAATTTAATACTTATCCTGAATTAAAAAAAATATTCTTCAAATTATTACTTAGTTTTAATCCAAGTGAAATTCTACCGGAACTAAAATCGGTAAATGAAAAATACAATTTAGGTATGGGAAGTAATTTAATCGATACTGAAGATATTTTTCAATATGCTATAAATAATTTGGAAAATATAAATTTGTGTTTGGATTATTCTTTATATAGAGATTTAGATTATTATACTGGGTTTATTTTTCAAGCCTATACAGACGGTTCCCCTGAACCTATACTCTCCGGGGGAGCTTATGATAAATTATTTGAAAAATTTACAGGTGTTGAGAGAAAAGCCTGTGGATTTGCTTTGAATGTAGATGTTTATGAAGATATTTTAGGAAATTAAAAAAAGGAAAGATATATGTCAGCAGACCTAGTTGTTGGAGCACAGTGGGGAGATGAAGGAAAAGCCAAGGTTATAGATTACCTCAGCAAAGATATTGATATTATTGTGAGATATCAGGGTGGAGCTAATGCAGGCCATACTGTTGTTGTAGATGGGAAAAAATATGTATTTCACTTAATACCATCAGGTGTTATTTATCCCAATACTATTTGTGTTATAGGAAATGGAGTGGTTTTAGATCCTGATTTTTTTCTTAAAGAATGTGTATCTCTTCAAAATGAAGGATTTGATGTATTTAATAAAACATATATTAGTGATGGTTGTCATATCATTCTTCCTTTTCATCAGACTATTGATTCCCTCTTAGAATCTAATTCAATGCCAGGAGAAAAAATAGGTACTACAAAGAGAGGGATTGGAATTTGTTATGCGGATAAGATGATGAGAACAGGTTTACGGGCAGGTGATCTTCTTGATGATACTATTCTAAAAAACAAATTAAAAATGATTGTTCAAAAGAAAAATTTAACTCTCACAAAGTTATATGGATTACAACCTGTAACGTATGAAGATATTTATGAAAAGTTAAAATCATTTATAGAAAGAGCAAGAAAAATGATTATTAATACACCATACTACTTAAATGAAGAATTAAAAAAAGGAAAACGAATTCTTTTAGAAGGGGCGCAAGGAACTGGCCTGGATGTAGATTTCGGGACATATCCTTTTGTTACTAGCTCTAATTCCACAACAGGAGGTGCAATCACTGGTTCAGGAATTAGTTTTCATTATTTAAAACATGTTTATGGGATCAGTAAAGCCTATACTACAAGAGTCGGAGAAGGTCCTTTTCCTACTGAATTATTTGATGATGATGCAGAAAAAATGAGAGAACTCGGGCATGAATTCGGAGCTACAACTGGAAGACCTAGAAGATGTGGTTGGTTCGATGTTGAGATGATTAAACATTCCGTGAGAGTGAATGGTATGACATCATTAGTTTTAACTAAAATAGATATACTCTCCAATTATGATAAAATTCCAGTTGGTGTGGGATATGAGTTGAATGGAAAGAAGATTGACTTTTTACCGACATCAGGTCTTGAAAATGTAAAAGTAATTTATGAAGAATTGCCCGGTTGGAATACAAATATTTCAGGTATAAGCAATTTCAATAACCTCCCTGGTAAATGTAAGGACTACATTGAGTTTTTAGAAAAGCGTATTGGTGTTCCTATCAATATTATTTCTACAGGACCAGATAGAACCCATACAATAATTAGAAATATTTAAAAAAGGGGAAGATTTAATTCATTTTTAGATTGCTCTATTAATAGTTAAAAATAATCTGGCAAATACAGGCGAGAGTCGTTAGCTCAGCTGGTAGAGCATCTCCCTTTTAAGGAGAGGGTCTCGGGTTCGAATCCCGAACGACTCACATTTTTATGGTGCCATCGTCTAGTGGTTAGGACACAAGGTTTTCATCCTTGTAACCGGGGTTCAATTCCCCGTGGCACTACCAAATTTTTTCACGATAATCCCAAAACTAATATAAAATTCTTGTTTTAATAGAATGAGGATGCTTTTTAATTTCTTCTTTTAGTAACTCTCCTATATTCTTGTTGATATCCATAATTAAGTATCCAATATCTTTAGTAGTACTGAGATACTGACCGGCAATATTTCCACCTAAGTCCGATACACTTTTATTTATATCTCTTAAGAAACCTGGAAGATTTTTGTGAACGTTTAATATTCTATGATGATCACGTAAAATTGGTAACTCTACATTAGGAAAATTAACGCTAAAAGTAGTTGAGCCATTATTTGTGTATTTCAATAATTTGGAAGCAACCTCAACACCAATATTTTTTTGAGCTTCTTCAGTGCTTCCGCCAATATGGGGTGTCAAAAATACATTTGGAAGATTTTGTAATTGATTAACAAATGGATCCTTATTGGATTTTGGTTCCTCAGGAAATACATCAACACCTGCACCCGCAATGTGTCCACTTTTTAGGGCATCACTTAGGCTATCTATATCAATAACAGTCCCCCTAGATAGATTAAGTATATAACTACCTTTTTTCATTTTTTGGATTTCATTTTTAGAGAGCATATTTTTTGTTTCGGGGGTTTCCGGAACATGAAACGAAAGGAAATCACAGCCTTCTAAGACAGAATCATAAGTGGGCATGCTGATAGCATTTCCGAGGGGAAGCTTTGTTTGTATGTCAAAAAAAATTACCTTTAAACCTAATGATTCAGCTAAAACAGAGACCTGAGAGCCTATATGACCATATCCGATAATCCCTAAGGTTTTTCCCCTGACTTCAAAACAATTGGTCGCAATTTTATTCCATTTTCCATTGTGGGCATCCCTCGATTGATCTCCGACCTTCCTGGCTAAAATTATAATCTCTGCTATGACTAATTCGGCTACGCTCCTGGTGTTAGAATAGGGGGCATTGAAAACTGGAATACCCAATTCTTGGGAATGATCTAAATCTACTTGGTTGGTTCCTATGCAAAAACATCCTATTGTCATTAATTTAGGACTTGAGTTTAATACTTTTGGAGTAATATTAGTCTTGGATCGAATTCCCAAAATGTGAATGTCAGGAAGTACTTTTATTAATTCTTCTTCAGAATATGCCTCTTTGACAGTTGTAACTGTAAAACCATCATTTTTAAATAAATTTACAGCGTTTTCGTGAATATTTTCTAGAAGTAAAACGTTTATTTTATTTTTAGGATAGGAAATCATAATAACAACTTCAGGGTACAATGAATTTCTTGAAAGATGATTTTTGAAATTACATTGCTACTTTTAAAAATTTATTCTTTTTCATTAATATCAGTAAATGTTAAATCTTTCATTTTTTTTACTTGGATAACTTTTAACTTTTGAGGAATATGTTAAAGGGAGATTTATATGTATTATTTTTTTTTAGTTTTAACACTTTTTTTAGTAAACTGCTCTTCATTGCAGGTAGTTCCCGAACCTACATTAGATTTAATTTCTGTGAAATCCAAATCATATTGTCCAACATGGAATTGGCATCCTATTTGTATTGATACAAAGCCGAATAGTTTTACTTTCAGAGGAGTATATCAAAACTCTAATGGAGATAAGAAATACTATATTGATTATTATATAGATAGTTTTGATACTGATTTACCGGTTGGTATTTCAATCAAAGTAGATGGCACATATTATATATTAAAAAAAACATTAACAGATTATTCTGAAGCTCTTAAATTAAGAAGTGAGCTATCAGATGATTTGATAAAATTAATTAGTAATACAAAGGAAAATATTTCTCTTTCATATTCAAATAGAAAGTCCAGTATAAATTTTGATTTTAGTGTATCGGAAACTGAGATAATTAAAAATAATTTAAAATCTACGATAGAAACACTAAATAATGTTCAAAAATTAAAGATAATAAAATGATAAATCAAAATATTACTGAAATAATCAAATCAAAAAAAAGAGCGGGTGTTTCTTTTCCATTATTTTCACTCTTCACTAAAAAGTCATTTGCTGTAGGTGATATATATTCCTTGGAAGTATTAGGAGAGTGGTCACAAAAATCTGGTATTACAATTATTCAGATACTTCCTCTAAATGATTTAGGATTTGGCAGGAGTCCATATAGTTCAATCTCAGCATTTGCAATTGATCCTGTTTATATTTCACTTTATTTGTTGGGAATTGAAGATTTAGATTTAGATATTCAGAATAGATTTGATGATAAAGTTAAAATAAAAGAGAGAAAATTAAAAATATTAAAAGAGCATTTCAATAAAATTATAAATGACGATATTATCAGAAATATTAACAATTTTATTCAGAGGAATGATTGGTTAAATGAATATATATCATTTGTTATTTTAAATTATGAATTTAATGGAGTTCATTGGTCATTATGGCAAAAACAATTCTCGTTGGAATTGGTTACAGATTTAAGAAATAAAAATGAACTAGAATTTTATTTTATTGCATGGCTTCAATTAATAGCTTTTGAACAGTTAAAAGAGCAAAAGTTAAAATTACAAAATAAAGGAGTGTATCTCAAGGGAGATATGCCTATTTTAACATCTGATCATAGTGCTGATGTTTGGGCTCGAACTTTTTTATTCAATAGAGATTTAAGATCGGGGGCACCTCCAGATTATTTTAATGCAGAAGGTCAAAATTGGGGATTTCCTGTGATAGATTGGAGGGAAATGAAAAAAGAAAAATATTCCTGGTGGAAGATGCGATTGGAATATTTGGAAAATTTTTATCATTTGTACCGCATAGATCATGTATTGGGTATGTATAGAATTTGGGCAATTCCCAAGGGAAAAGAATCTGCAAAATATGGTTTTTTTCATCCTCAAAAAGGTGTATCACGTAAAGAATTTAATCAGGCTAGACTTTTTCCCGAAGACTTTGAAAAGCTGGGACTAATTTATGAATTTAAGTCGGATCATTATATTTTTTATTGGGATTTTTTTAAAACAAATCAATACCAAAGTCTTCCAGAAGAAATTAAAGCTAAATTTTATCCTCTCAGTGAATTGCATTTAAAAATTGATGAAGAACATTGGAAAAAAGCAGGAGAGGAGATATTAAATTTTTTATTTGAAAATTCATCTATGTTGCCATGTGCAGAAGACTTAGGAGCAGTTCCCTCTTTTGTTCGGGACAGTATTCATGAAATGAAGTTACTAGGACTCGATATTATTCGATGGACTAGATCATTTGAAGATGGAAGTTATATTAAACCCGAAGGTTATAGAAAAGTTGCAGTTTCGTCTCTATCAGTTCATGATACATCTACAGCTTTAGGCTGGTGGTTGGAAGCGAGTGAAAATGATCGAAAAGAGTTTGCAAAATTATTTAAACATGATGAAGTAAATAAAAATAAATTATCAGAAGAAATAAAACCTATCACATTAGATGAAATTCCAGGATTACTTCTTGAAGTAGCAATGAAATGTAGCAGTCAATTTTCAATACACATGTTACAGGATTATATTCTCTCGGGTGCATTAGGAATGGAAAGGAATGGTAATACGGGAATATTAAAAGATCCTAACAAGCAAAAAATTAATACACCTGGATCTCCAGAAGATAAAAATTGGGGATATGTATTTCCATTTTATGCAGAAGATTTATTAGAAGATTTAGAGTTAACAAAAAATATTAAAGAATTAATTAAAATGAATGGGAGATTGGTTTGAATTCAGTCTATGGAATAATCCTCAGTGGGGGATTAGGAAAGAGAATGAATTCAGAAATTCCTAAACAATTTCTTAAAATAAATGGTGAGTCTATAATTCGTCATACAGTAAGAAATTTTAAAAATTGGGGATTATTTAAAAATATAGTCATAGTAGCTCCTGAAGATTATCTAGAACAAACAGAGTCGGAGTTAAGTGATCTACTTGAAAATAATGACAGAATCATAGAGGGTGGACAAACTAGGCATGAATCCACACTCAAAGGATTGAGTGCAAATTCTTATGAAAATGATATTATTGTAATTCATGATGGAGCTAGACCTTTCGTTACTTCCAAAGAAATAGATGAGATAACAAATTCTGTATTAGAATTTGGAGCATCCAGTCTATCTGAAAAAGTATCAGAAACTCTTGTTTCATCATTAAATAATAAAGTAAATACAATTATAAACAGAGACAATGCATTTGCAATTAAAACTCCTCAGGCTTTTCATTCATCTCTATTAAAATCATTATTAGAGGTTAAACAGGTAAGTGAAATAACAGATTTATGTACTTGGTTAATTCAAATCGGAATAAAAGTATCACTTATAGAATCCAATCCTTATAATATAAAAATTACTACTAAAGAAGATTTAACTAAAGCAGAATATTATTTTTCTTTATTTTCCAAACAGGAACAATTATGATAAAAAAAATAATAAAAAAAATTATGATAGTTGATGATTCTGAAGAAAATAGATTAATTCTTGAAGATATATGTTCATCTATAGGTATGCAATTCATCTCAGCAGAAAATGGAAAAATAGCTTTAGATTTAATAAGGAATCATCAAGTAGATTGTATTCTGCTTGATATTCAAATGCCAGTTATGTCGGGAATTGAATTTTTAGAGATTATAAAGCGAGATTTATCATTATCTGTGATACCTATAATTATGGTAACAGGAAATGAAGATACGAAAAGTGTGGTTGATTCTTTAAATAAAGGTGCGTCTGATTATATTACAAAACCATTTGAAAAAGATATACTAATTGCTAGAATTAAAGGAGTCCTTAAGCGTTATGAAACTTTTTTAAATGAAAAAGAATTAGTAGAAAAAACATTTTTTGGAAGTGTAAAACTTTTGAATGATTTAATGTCTTCACTTAGTCCTCAAATATTTGGAAAATCTAATCAAATAAGAAGAATTGCTAAATCAATTTGTCAAGAAATAAATTATCATGAATCAAATGAGATAGAACTAGCGGCCTTATTTTCTCATATAGGATGCATCTCTTTATCTAGTGATATTATTGATAAACTAATAAATGGTAAATTTTTACTTGTAGAAGAAAAACAAATATATGATAACCATCCTTTGTTAGGCTATAAATTATTAAAAAATATACAATTATTAGAAAATGTTTCCATTGCAGTTCTTTACCAAAATAAAAATTATGATGGAAGTGGAACCCCCCAGTTTGATAAAATTTCAGGTGTGGATATTCCGCTTTCTGCCAGAATTTTAAGAGGTGCAATTGAATTTCAAAATTGTAGGATTAGAGCAAATAGTGCTCTGGAATTTAGTGATTTATTGAAGTCGAGAGAGTCATTTATAGATCCAAATATATATAAAGCCTTACATCAAGTGATGATTAAAGAGGATAGCAGAGATCTAAAAGAATTAAAAGTAATACTTTTAAAACCGGGAATGATATTTGCTAACGATGTATTCACATCCAATAATAGAAAAATCGCCGCACAATGGCAGGAAGCAACTGATGGTATTATTGAAAGAATTAAAAATATTCATTTTCAAATTGGTGTCAAAGAACCAATTCAAGTTTTTGCAAATTAAATATCTCCTTATTTAATTCATTAATTAAAGAGATATTTTATAAATTAGTATAAAAACTAAAATTTTCAGTATAACTATACTCTATAATTTAAAGTGAGCCATAGGATACTTATCAGTTAGTTCTTTTACTCCTTGTTTAACTTTAATTTTTGTACTTTCATCCGACAGATTATCCAATAAATCACAAATTAATTGTCCTACTCTTTCGAATTCTAATTTTCCAAAACCCCTAGTAGTGAGGGCAGGAGAGCCAAGTCTAATTCCAGATGTTACTGCAGGAGGTTTTTCATCAAAAGGAATACCATTTTTGTTCACTGTGATATGTGCTTCATCTAATTTATTTGCCGCATCTAAACCTGTAATACCTTTCACAGATACATCTACCAAAACTAAATGGTTATCAGTCCCACCAGAAATTACTCGATAGCCCCTCTTTAAAAAAACTTCAGAGAGTGTATTTGCATTTTCAATAACTCTTGCAATATACTCCTTGAATGAGGGTTGTAAGGCTTCTTTAAATGCAACTGCTTTAGCCGCAATAACATGCATCAATGGTCCACCCTGTACACCGGGAAAAACTCTAGAGTTTAGAATTTTTTCATTTTCGGATTGAGAAAGAATAATTCCGCCCCTTGGGCCTCTGAGTGTTTTGTGAGTTGTTGTGGTTACAAAATCACATATTCCAATAGGGGATGGATGAAGTCCCGCCACAATTAAACCTGAAATATGTGCTACATCGGCGAGTAGTTTTGCATCTACACTTTTTGCAATTTCGCCAAATCGATTAAAATCAATGATCCTTGGATAAGCAGATCCACCGACAACTATTAATTTGGGCTTATTAGCTTTTGCTAATTTCTCGACTTCTTCATAATCAATTCTATGATTATCCTGTCTTACACCGTAAGACACAACTTTATAGGTTCTACCACTGAAATTTACAGGAGATCCATGTGTTAGGTGTCCACCATGTGCTAAATTCATTCCCATAAATGTATCTCCGGGATTTAGGCATGCTAAAAAAACAGCCATATTCGCCTGAGCACCGCTATGTGGTTGAACATTCGCATAAGTTGAACCAAACATTTGTTTAGCTCTATCTATTGCCAATTGCTCAATTGTATCGGCGTTCTCACATCCATTGTAATATCTTTTTCCGGGATAGCCCTCAGCGTATTTATTAGTTAAAGAAGAGTGATACGCTTCTAAGACTGCACGGGAAACAAAATTTTCGGAGGCAATTAATTCAAGAGAACTTTCCTGTCTCTCGTCTTCTTTTTTTAATGCTTCAAATACTTCGGTATCTTGGGATTCAATGAAACTATTCATACTACCAGAGTAATTATTCCCTACTAAAAATAAATTCAGAATTTAGATATTTTTCCTCGATTAGGGGAAAGGTTAGACGAATGCTATTTTTCAAATAGGAGAGATCTGGAGATTTCAATTCCAGGCCTAAATATTCTTCGAGCTCAATTTTGAGTGATTTTTTAAATACACTGACTGAGAAATTTTCCGGTAAGGAAGTTATAAATTTTTCATGAGATCTACCTTTTCTGTAATCAGGCTCTATAGGAGGGTGTTTGAGAATTGTTTTCACTTTATCTATTAATTCTTGTTTTAAAATCAATGTACCATGATGAACCAAGCAGTCTTTTTTTCGAAACTGAGCATTGCCTGAAATTTTCAACAAACTATTGTCACCTTGGATGGATAAATCGGATTTTCCAGCTTGTAGGGCATTAATTCCTAATTTTTGAAGAGATGAGATAACTATTTTTGATAGGATGGAATAAGAATCATTTATAGGATAAAGTTCTTTTTTTTCTTTTAAATTGATAAAAATTGAGTAATTCAAATTCCAATCTTTTTCTTGATAAACGGTTCCTCCACCCGATGCTCTCCTCGCTATGGAAATATAGGGAGGTATATCTTTACTCTTGCTTTTTTTAGTCTTCTCAAGATTCTCCTTAAAGATAAGAAGTGTTTCTTCTGGAATATTTTTACTTAAAGGATCACTGATTCCTGCAATTATAGAGTTTTCATTCCACCAAAATCTTAATCCACCCAAAAGATTATATCTAGTGAAATTTAAACAAAGTGCCTCCTCAAATGCTAAGTTAAAGTAACAATTTCTATTGGAAGTTTGATCGATTAGAAAGCCATTCATTCGGACAATGATTTTCGGAATTATTTAAAATGTCTTGCAAAATTCATTTGTTATGTTTCAGTATTTTTTTAAGTTTTTTTGAACTGCGAAATTTAATTCGCAATAAAAATCAGAGGAAAAGGGAGAAGAAGATGAGTGAACAAAATGAGATCATTTCCTACAAGAGTCCGGTGAATCGTTTATCGGTTTTTGAAAAAGAAGAATACTATCTATTGTATTCCGATGGAGATGTACCCACTGAGTATTTCCAGGGAGTATTTGAGGCTCTCCTGAAAGAAATGGACAATCACCCCTACCGAAAGCTATTAATAGACATAGAAAAAATGAAATCCACAACTCTTGCGGGTAGAACTTGGTTGGTATTGAATTTTGTTCCTAGGTTTTATTCCAAATATGAAGGTGTATTTGAAGTAGGGATTTTGAATACAAAAAACTTTTTTGAAGGTATCACAATAGATTTATTAGCAAAAGCTGTTATGGCATTGGGATTTCATATTAATATAACATTTCACAAGGATGTTAATTCTGCTAAGAGTAGACTTGGTATTTTTTAGATAGATTTCAATCGCCCGATTTATTTCAGGCGATTTTAATTATAGGATTAAGGAGTGGAGGGGGAAGTGGATCCCTTGGAATTTTCTCCTGATTCACTCATTAAGTCTTGTAAGATTTTGGATTCAGAAGCACTGAAAAACTTTTTGTAATCATCATTGATTAACGCTGTCACTTCTGCGCTGAAATAGTCGAGTCTTTTGGTGTATAACTTTTTATTGTAAGGCTCGTTCCATTGAAAAATAAAACCACCCTCTTTAGCGCCATTGTTTTCAGCACTTAAATTCCAAATTAAAGCCATTGGAATTTTTCTTTCAGCTTCGGTGTTTTCATCAGCGTCATCTTTGTCTTGAGCAGGATCTTCTTCCGCTTTTTTGACTACGGGAGCAGATTTTGCTTCTTTCATAATACCAAATTTATTTTCCACTAGATATTCACGAGTGGGGGAACCATATTTTTTTAGAGATTCCTTTACCATAGAGGATTCTACCGGAGAAAAGAAGAGACCCACTGAAAAAAGACCAGTCATAGCTTTGTGATCGACTTTTGAACCGTCTGCATTTTTCTCATTTGCCTTAAAGTCTGCTACTTCTTTGGGTTGTTTGTAGAATCTATAATAGTAAGTTACATTGTTTCGTTTTACAACCAGGAGCTTATTTTTCACTTCATTTAGTATTTTTATATCCTCTGTAGAAGAAGGATTTTTTAAAAGAGAAGCAAACTTTTCTTTGACATCTTTATAAGAAGATCCCCAGGGTGAGTCTCCAAAGGCATTGAGGGAAGACTGTGCAGAAAGAAAACCAAATGGTAAAAATAATAAGGATAGTAAGAGACGTTTCATATTAAATCTATCGGAAAGCCCACAAAGAACCTTACCAGAAAACCATAATTTTTAGGTATAGTTTTCATTTTTCAGTCCTGAATGACTTTTTTTTTCCATTTTCCATAATGGATAAAAAAATCATCTCCTTCTTCTTCGAGATAGTTTGCAATTTTTGAGTGGGGGTCTCTCGTTAAAAAATATTTTAATAATTTATCAGTTTTTCTCTTGATGTATAATTTTTTTTCAAAATCTGCATGAAATTCAATCTCCTCTAAGGAGAGTTTTTTGGAATTATCCCCGAGTAGATATAAGTTATCTTCGAGTTCCTCATACCCAACGATTTTTAAGGCGAAACCCTCTAGGGTAACATAACCTTTTTCGCTGAGCTCTCCGTATTGATTGGTGATAAATACTCCTTTTTCATCTTCGGAAAGATTTTCTTTGAAATACTTCAAAACCGAGTCTAGGGTTATTTCATTTCCCCTAAAGATCCATTTTGAATTGGGTGTTATAATAATTTCACTGTCGAAGATTCTTGGGCTTGTTTCCATTGTTAATATACCTGTAGGCTATTCCTGTAATTTTCCCTATTTCCTGCTCTGCCTCTGCTAAAGAAACTATGGCTCCTGTTTGATTCTCTGCCCGAATTACAAAGGGAGATCCCTCGGACCACTCCATCTTTCCTGAGAAATAAACTCCATCAATCTTTCTTTCGAATAATTCTTGTTGAATTTCTTTTTTTAGCTTATCAAACTCATTCTCATTTGTAAAGCTTCTAATTATTACAATTCCCATGGTTTTTGTGGGAGTATTTGGTTTTTGAAATAATACTTCCACTTCTTTAGGAGATAGTTTAGTGTACACAAAAGCTCTTGAATTAACCTCAGATTCCGGTATAAATTCAAAAGTAATTGCACAGGAAAATAGGAAAAAATGACCAATGAATAAAATGGTAATTGTTTGGATTTTAAACTTAGTTTTGTTTAACATCAAGCTATATACAGAATCTACTGAATTCTATAGATTACCTTATGAACAACCTATCGTGAGGGTCAATTCATATACTTCCCAAATTAATAGTAAAAATTGTACCTTTCAAATTACCTATCCAATTTTGGAGAGTACAGGCTCCGAATTAAGTGAAACTATTAAGGCAAAGATAAATAAATATTTAAAGAAAGTATTTTTTGAAGCCAGAAGTTTTAATAATGATGTAGCCTGTAACTCAAAGTTCAGAAAAGCAGACCTTGCGTACTACATGGAAGTTGACTTTTTTATCACATATAATAAAGGGAATTATTTATCATTGATATATAATGCTACAGGATATCCCGCCGGTGCAAAAGAACCTTCCATTACAAAGAGGGGAATAACTTTTAACTTAAAAGATGGTTATACAATATTATTTGACGATCTTTTCAGCAAAAAAACAGGATATAAAATGAATATTGAGACTATAATTATTGATTCCCTATTGCAAAAAGAATTTATAACAGTAGAGTCAAATTTTGATAAGTATAGAAAAAAGAGTTATGACTATGCACTTTTTGATACAGATTTAGGGATAATCTTAGAATCAAAAAATGAAAAAGAAATCTTTTTAAAAATACCATACTCCTCAATATTGAAAATTTTAAACAATGAGCTATTTTTGAATTAAATTATATTCAAATGCTTATCGAGATTGGCGATTTTTAAAATAGATAGGGTTTCATGTCCAAGATTTTTGATTTTTAGGGATCCTTGTTTTTCAAGTAAATATTTTTGAGAATTAAAGATTGCCCCAATTCCAGAGGAATCTATGTGAACATTGCCATTAAAATCCAGAATTATGTTATTATAACCAGTTTCAGATTCTTTAATTATTTGTTCTTTCAGTGTTATTGCACTTTTCAGGCTGATTACGCCCTCCAAAAAAATTGTGCAAATTTTATTTTCCCCATCTCTGTCTATCTTATACATATTTGTAAGGCTTCCCCATTGTCGCTTAATATCAAGTAAAATTTAAAAGAATATTATTCAGATGATTTATAAAAAATATTAATTTTTGAAAATAGACTTTTTTTTTTAATTGATTTTAGAGACTAAGATTGCAAATTTCTTTTGATGAAAGTTATATTTTGGGGAGTTAGGGGATCTATTGCCACTCCTATATCCGGGAAAGTTATTGAAGAAAAAATAGAAAAAATTTTATCTTTAGCCACACCTGCTGATATTCAAAGTTCCGAATCTATACAAACATTTTTAAAGACTCTTAATTTTTCATCCCGAAGCACTTATGGGGGAAATACAACCTGCATTGAAGTAAGAGACAGTAAAGATAGATTATATATTATTGATGCAGGTACGGGACTTCGTGAACTCGGAAACAAAGTACTACAAGAAGGCTATCTTTCTGGAAAAGGGCATGCCTACTGGCTATTTACCCATTCCCATTGGGATCATATCCAAGGAATTCCCTTCTTTGTTCCTCTGTATATCCCTGGAAATAAATTTGATATTTATACATCGGTGGATGATCTCTATAATCGACTGGCTTACCAGCATTCTCCTAGTCATTTCCCTATAAACTTTGAAGATATGAGAGCCCAAAGAAACTATTTCGGTATTAAAGAGGGAGAATGGACAGAAATAAATGAAAGTGTAAGGGTAACTTCAAAGGCACTTCGACATCCCGGTGGGAGTTTTTCTTATAAATTATGTGAAGGTAATAAGACATTTATTTTTGCATCGGATGCGGAATTTAATGTGGATGAGATGGAAAATATTGAAAGCTATATTAGTTATTTTAGATCTGCAGATGTTTTGGTTTTTGATACGCAATACACATTTGAAGAATCTCTCAATAAAATTGATTGGGGGCACAGTTCAGCTTCAATAGCAACAGATATTGCATTAAAAGCTGGTGTAAAGAAGTTAGTCATGTTTCATCATGACCCGTCATACAATGATGAAAAGCTCGATGCGGTATATTTGAGAGCATTAAATTATAAAAATATGATGGATGAGAGAAATGAACTAGAAATAATAATGGCACATGAGGGATTGACAATAGAGATCTAATCTCAATAAAGATGACTAATTTTAATAAATTTATAACTATTGACGCGGATAAATTAGAATTTCATTCTAGCTGTTCAGAGGGTTTAGACGAGTTTCTCCTAGATGAAGTAAAAAACTCCGGATTAAAGATAATATCTTCTAATCGAGGAGGAGTTTTTTACCATGGAAACAAATCCCTCTTGTATAATTTTTTCTTAAGCACAAGATTTAGCTCCCGTATTGCATTTACACTTCAAAAATTTGTTGCCCATGATCCTAATGAATTGTACGACAAAGCCTATAGTATTCCATGGGAAAGAATTATCTTAGAAGAGTATGCCTATAAAATTGAATCCATGACTAAGGACTCATTAGAGAACTCTAGATATGCATTATATAAATTAAAAGATGCAATACAGGATAGAATTAGACAAAAACAAAATCGAGAAGCACTTATTGATAGAGAATATCCTGACATAGAAATAATTCTAAGATCAAACAGGGAAAATGTTAGTATTGGAATAAATATAACGTCTAGACCCTTAAATAAGAGAGGATACAGACTCGATACAGTCTCTGCACCCATCAGAGAAAATTTAGCTCAGGCATTAATTTATTTTTCTGATTGGGACAAGGAATCCATCTTAATTGATCCTATGTGTGGCTCCGGGACAATTTTAATTGAAGCGGCATTATTACTCAAAGAAAGAGGTTATATAAATAAAGAATTAATGTACGATTCTTTTATATTTAATGAAATGTTTTTTAATTTAAATTATAATGTAAAACCATTAGATACGAATCCAAATAAAATTTTATATGGATTTGATAATGATCCTTTAGCAATTGAGAAAGCCAAAAAAAATATTGAGAGAGCTGGTGTATCACATTTAATTCATTTAGAATGTAAGAATATTTTAGAATTAGAAAATACATTTTCAAGTGAAACTGGATTTATTATCACAAACCCTCCGTACGGGGAAAGAATGGGCAGTACTGAAGATTTAAAAGAATTTTACTTTCAAATAGGAAAGATTTTAAAAAATAAATTTAGTGGGTATCGTTTTACTTTAATTTGTGGAGATAAATCTCTCTTGGGTCATTTTCGTCTCAAGGCTGATAAAGAAAAAAATATTTCCATTTCTAAATTAAAAGGGAAGTTTGTATCTTATCAAATTCAATGAATAAGAAAGAATTACTTTATAGATTTTTTGAAATTACAGGAAACGATAAAGACAGTTTAGTATATTTAAGAAATTTTCGTAAACAAAGTCCCGAATCATTTGCTTTAATTTATTGTGATCCACAATCTTTCATAGAGACAGGCGAGTCTCTACTTTTTAATTTAAAACTATTACTTCAATTGGAGTTATTTCCAATTTTATTAGTAAACAATTCTATCCCCGATTATATTAAATTATTTTATGGAAAATTGGTGAACTTTGATGAAGGAGAAAATTTACCTAATTTCTTGAATTTAGCTTATATAGAATTTAAAAATGATAAGTATTTTGAAAACATTAAACTTTCAATCTCAAATAATAAAATTCCAATGCTTGTAATACCTGAAGAAAATATCGATGAGGATAAACTGACTGAAATCTTAAAAGAATTAATAGAAGTTATCAAATTTAGAAAAATTGTTTATCTATCTCCTGAAAGACTTTTTTTAAATGAGAATGGTAACACGATATCATTGATAAATTATAATCAAGAATCAGATATTGAATTAAAAATGAAAAATTATTCTTCCAAAGAACAAAATTTGGTGAGAAAAATTAGATACCTACTTACTCTAAAAAATGAAATACTCAGGTCAGTTTCAGTAACTACTCCTATTTCATTATTTAAAGAATTATTCACCGTAAAGGGTAGCGGAACGTTTTTTAAATTAGGGAGCGAGATAAAAAAAATTAAACCAAGGAATGTGGATAAAGAGAAATTAAGAAATCTTTTGGAAATATCTTTTCAAAAAAAAGTCAGAGAAGAATTTTTAGAATCTAATTTACAATATCTAATTTTAGAATCAGAATATAGAGGTGCGGCAATTATAAAAAAAACAAAATTAGGTTCTCTATTGTCAAAATTTGCTGTGGATGAAATCGCTAGAGGGGAAGGAATCGGGAGAGAAATTTGGGACAAGATGAAACAAGAATTTCCTACCATATTCTGGAGAGCTAAAAAAGATAATCCCATCAATAAATGGTATCACAAAGAATGTGATGGTCTTGTTAAACAGGAGGAGTGGAATATTTATTGGATAGGATTACCCTTTAAAAACATAGAAAAAGTAGTAACATTTCTTAACAAATTACCTGCTGATTTCTATGAATGAAGAATTCGACCCTTCAAAAAATATTTTTTTTTATGATGGAGACTGCATCTTTTGCTCCCATTTAGCTAAAAAATTAAAATCTATCAATCAAAACAAAAATCTTCAATTTATATCTTTTAGGGACTTTGATTTAGATACGTTAGGCAAAATTCATCCCCAGTTGACAGAAGATCTTTTGGAAGGGGAAGTTCAATTAATTTATGAATCAAAAAGATATCCGGGATTTTTTGCTGTTCGAAAAATTCTCCCATCACTCTCAATATATTGGATTTTCACTCCTTTTTTGTATCTTCCCTTGATTCCGTTTATAGGAATGTTTGTAATGCAAATTTTGAAAAAAAGAAGGATATAACCAAAAAGAATTTATATTTTCTATTTGAATTTCTCTTAAATCATAAATAAAGAAATTTTTTAAGTTTCTTTATTTTAATACTTATATTTAATTAGAATCTACTTACTTATCATAGGAAACTTATATGAGTCATTTGATATCCCCTTTTTTTGGAGAATTTTTGGGAACCCTAATTTTAATACTTCTGGGAGATGGAGTTGTAGCAGGTGTCTTACTTGAGAAATCTAAATCTAAAGATTCAGGATGGATTGTTATCACAGCTGGGTGGGCTTTTGCGGTTGTTATGGGTGTATTTACAGCTAAGGCATTTGGTAGTACAGACGCTCATTTAAATCCTGCAGTGACCCTTGGATTTGCTATATTAGATTCTGATTTCTCAAAAATTTTCTCTTATTTTATAGCACAGTTTTTAGGTGCATTTTGTGGAGCTATTTTGGTATATCTTCATTTTCTTCCGCATTGGAAAGAGAGTAATAACAGTAATAGCATTCTTGCTATCTTCTCAACAGAACCTGCTATCTTTCATAAAGTATCTAATTTTTTTAGTGAATTTTTAGGAACATTTGTATTACTATTAGGTCTCTATTCTATTTTTCATAAAGGAACGCCCGATTTACAACCCCATTTGGGAACATTTTTAGTGGGAATTTTAGTTTGGAGTTTGGGCTTATCAATGGGGGGAACTACTGGATATGCAATTAATCCTGCAAGAGACCTAGCTCCCCGTTTAGTTCATTTTTTGTTACCTATCCCCGGCAAAGGGAGTTCTAATTGGCAATATGCATGGATTCCTGTTTTAGCGCCCTTATGTGGATCAGCTTTTGCCGCATTTTTAATTAAATTATAATTTGAATATTAAATTTTAACAATTGAAAAGTTAGGGTCTAAATAATTACAAATTCATTCGCAATAATTAAAAAATTATTGTAATTTAATGCCTATTCTTATAAATAAAACATAATATGAATAATTTAATACACTTATTAAACATAACTTCCTATATATTTATTATAATTCTAACTTCTTTTTGCTCATCTGAAGAAATTATCTCTGAGGCCAAACCTTTAGCTCAACCTAGAAAAACAGAAATTTTTGAGAAAGTAAAGGACAGGAACAATAACTATATCAAGAAAAATTTGAATGATTCTTTTGTTGTCCTCTCGGAAGACAATCAAATCCTAACGGCTGAGTACGATTCTATACAAGATTTTGATGGAGGTTATATAGTAAAAGTGGATGGTAAATATGGTCTATTGTCCTCAAAAGCAGTTACTCTTCAAAAACCAAAGTATAGCAATTTAGAACTGATAACGGAAGGTATTTATAAATATGAAAATCTTGAAAAATGGGGCTTACTAAGTGCATCTAAAATCATTACAAATGCTACTTTTGATGATATACAAATCTTTCAGGAAAAAATACTCAAAGTTAGCCTTAAGAATAAATTAGGATTGATTGATTTTTTAGGTAATAAAATAATTCCAACAGAATTTGATACAATTGAACCCTACAAAGAAAATTTTTTGCTTGTGAGTAAAAATCGGGATATGGGTCTCTTTAATTCCTCCGGTAAAATAATTATTCCAATCAGTTTTGATGAAATTAAGGAGTTCAATGAAAACTTGATGTTGGTAAATTTGAATGGTGATTTTGGTCTCTATAATTTTTCGGGAACTGAAATTCTACCGCCTAAATTTCAAAGTATAGAGCCTAGAGAGGATGAATTTATTGTAATACAAAAAAAGGGAAAATATGGTGTATTAGACAAAGAAGGGAAGGCTATATCTAAAGTTAACCTTCAAGCGATTGGTCAGTATAAAGAATCATTTTTGGGTGTAAAAGTTAATAATTTTTGGGGACTCTTAGACAAAAAAGGGAAATACTTTTTGGAGCCAAAGTATGACAATGAAATTTATGTTGAAAATTATAATAATAAATTTTATAAATTAGTAATTTCGGAGTACGTAAATTATGGTGATTCAGAGAATGATCGTATGATCGAAAAAAATGGAGTTGTTGATTTGAATGGAAATTTAATTATTCCTCCATACTACAATTCTCTAGATTTTGAAGACATAGGGAAAGATGTTTATAGAATGAGAGAATCGGGGGCTTCTGAGGGTGAAACTCTTGTAGGAATCTTAAATATGATTTTAAAGGCTTATTTAAAACCCGCCTATTCAAGTTTATCATATCTTGGGGATGGATATTTTAGAACGGAGTATATTAATTATAATAACAATAATGATGATAATAGAAAATATGGAATTATCAATATAAACTCTAATCCGATGAAAATTATTTCAGATCCAGTCTATTCTGAAATAGAATATGTAAATAATAACTTATTTTTAGTCTGCAATGATTTTTTAAAATGCGGAATCATTAATAATAACTCTGAAGTGATTCTAAATCTAGCTTATGAAAACTTCATGTATAATTTTAATGATAACGAATTAACCCCGGTTAAATTAAATGAAAAGTGGGGATATGTAGATAAAGCAGGTAAATTAAAAATATTTAATAAATATGAAGACGCCTCTGTATTTCAAAATGGTGTAGCTTCAGTGAGAAATAACAATAAATGGGGATTTATTGATAAAAAAGGAAAAGTTATAATTCGACTTAAATATGATGGAGTGGGAAGTAAATATGGGAATTATTATGAAGTTAGTATCAATAATTTATGGGGATTGATTGATACTAACGGTAAGCCATATATTGAAATTGAAAATGATAATATTGATGTTTATGAAAGTGAAGATTTGGTTGTTATAAATAAAGATAAATTATCAAGCGTACTACGATTATCGGATTTAAAAGTTTTAGCAAAAGATATTCAGGAAGTCCAAGCATTTATTTCAGGTAGGGCAATTTACAAAGAAGTTACTTCCGAAGGTAATGAAATATTTGGTATAATAAATAAAAGTGGACAGTTCACTTTAAAGGCTAAATATTCAAATTTGAAATATATTAATAATGATTTATATGCATTTCAAAGAGATGAAAAATGGGGAATTTTAAATAATGAGGGTAAGATAATTTTAAAGCCTACCTATACAGATATATTAGGATTTTATGATAATTTTTCTGTAGTGTGTATAGATGATAAATATGGTTTGATAGATACTTCCGGAAAAGTGAAATTTAGTGTAGAATATCCATTGATAGAATCATTTTCAAACCAAAAAGCCTTAGTTAAAGAAAAAGAATCAGAGTCATGTTTTATTATAGATATTAAATTAAAAAGACTCAATGATTATTGTTCTTTGTCAAATGAAAGGCGATTTATAGATGGTTTTATTTTAGATTCTGCCGCTTCTAGGGGAGGAAGATAGGTAAATTAGCACCTACCAAGTTAGGCAATTTGCTTCAGGGAAAAGGGGTTGCTTTTTGGAAAGAACCTTAAAGTTTATTAAATTATGTTTACAGGCGTTTATACAGCAATCATCACCCCTTTTAAAAATGACAGAATTGATTATGATTCCTATCATTCCCTCTTAGAAAGACAAATCAAAGCGGGAGTTTCCGGAGTGGTTCCCTGCGGAACGACAGGGGAATCCCCAACACTTACCTATGAAGAACACAGTGAGCTTATACGAAAGACAGTAGAAATCTGTCGCGGAAAAATTAAAGTTATCGCGGGAACGGGATCAAATTCAACTAAAGAAGCCATTGAACTAACCGAACATGCCAGTAAAGATGGGGTCGATGGAATTTTATCTGTGAATCCGTACTACAATAAGCCAACTCAAGAGGGATTATTCCTTCACTTTCAGGCAATAGCAAAATCTTCTGATTCCCCTCTAATGTTATACAATATTCCCGGTAGAACTGCTGTGAATTTGCTTCCAGAAACTATTCTAAGGCTTTCACAAATCCCCAATATTGTCTCTGTAAAAGAAGCTACGGGTGATCTTGGTCAAATGTCTAAAACAATTTCTCTTGTACCGGAAAGTTTTACCGTTCTTTCGGGGGATGATAACCTAACCTTACCACTCATGGCTGTGGGGGGAAGAGGGGTTGTATCTGTAGTCTCCAATATTTTTCCTTCCCGTGTGAAAGAATTAGTAGATTCATTTTCAAGAGGAGAAATACAGAAAGCAAAAGAAATACATTATTCATTGCTAAAATTGTTTTCTATGGTATTTATTGAAACCAATCCAATTCCTGTGAAGGCAATATTAAATTGGATGGGTTACTGCACAAATGAACTCCGCCTTCCCCTCACCGCTCTCAGCGAAGGAAGAGGTAGGGAAGAATTAAAGTCACTGGTAAATACTTTGAGGGAGAATGGATTTGAATAGAAATAAAAAAAAAGTCTGCCTTATTGGTGCCGCAGGAAGGATGGGAAAGTCCATTACACAAGTTCTATCCCATTCAAACACTCTAGTTTTAGGGAGTGCTATTGAAAGAAGTGATAGCATTCTTATAGGAATGGACAGTGGTATAAACTCCGGTATCAAAGATAATCATATTTTATATATGTCTGAAACTAAAAAAGGAATTGAAGAATCAGATATAATTATTGATTTTAGTTCACATATCGAGACTGAGTCTGTTTTGGAAATGGCTCTAGAGTTTAATAAACCGATTGTGATCGGTTCGACGGGTCACAGCGAAGACCAATCAAAAAAGATTAAGTCATACTCAGAAAAAATTCCACTCATTCATTCTCCTAACATGAGCGTGGGTGTAAATTTACTCTTTAAACTTATTGAACTAGCCGCACCCGCTCTTGGAGAGCATTT
>CANGZW010000017.1 GCA_947458405.1 Leptospiraceae bacterium | reverse complement strand
ATTTCATTTTGGTAATCAGATTGAAGTTCATCCCTTAAGGCAATTATTTCCTGTCTCTTAATCGAATTAATATCTCTACCTCCAAATCTTTCATGTACTTTGATTGGCTTCCCTATCACAAAAACCATTTTTACTGGAAAGCTTAAATAAAATAAGAAGGGGGCAATCGGTACCAAAGCTGTAACTGGAGAAAGTGGTACCATAGGAATGCCTAATTTCTGAACTAGAGAATTCAAATCATCATTTTTATAGGAATAGGGGTGACAGTACTCAGCATTTATGGTGTAGTACGGAATGATTTCTGCCTTATATTGAATTGCCATACGTAAGAAGGAAGTAGAAAATTGTTGTATCTCATATTTTCGATTAAATCCTTTCCCTATACCGGGAACACCTTCTGGATAAATCAAAATATCTCCATCTGCATGTCGCATTAGACCTTCAAAATTTTCTAATGTAGCATCCACACCCCCCATTCTCTTCCAAATCTTTTCTAATAAGTAAGGATTCATCACCTTGGAAGCAGATAAAATAGGAGCAACCATAGCACGAATCTGTCTTTTTGGATGATAATGTGTTTTTTCCCAATAGATAGAATTAAAAACAATAGCATCCCATGGAAATGACATACCGGAATGATTGGAATAAAATATTCTTGGAGGTTCTCCCTCTTTTCTCAAAGGAACATTTTCTATTCCATGTATCTCTGCTCGAAAATAAGAATGTATTACATCTGGAAAAACTTTTTGTGATAAGTACTTAGCAAACCCAGGATAAAACTCTGAATTTATTTCATGCTTTTCCGGTACTTTTTCGACTACTAACTTAGCTTTTTTCATATCTCCCCCTCATTAAATTCTAAATTATTGTTAACTCCATTAGAAACAATTAAAATAAAGATGTTAAAAAAATATCTTATTTGTTATTTTACTGTTTATGTATCATTAGAGCTAGATGATTTTTGAATTTTTATATGATTTACACTATTAAGGTCAAACCTAAAAAAAAATATCTAAATAAGCAATTATTTATTTAGATTTTTCTAAACTTATTCTTTTTATAAATTGGCTAGAAAGACATAACTTCTTTAAATAAACTCCCCTATTTTCTAAAAATGAATTGATAAGAGATTAATAATTTATTTATAAATAATTAATTTAAGAATAAGTATTAATTTTTATTTCATTAAATTTTAAAGTCCATTCAGCAATTAATTGAGTGACAAACAAGATATAAACCAATCATCTAGATTATAATTATCTAATCGAAGGCATGAAATTTGGTAAGTATTCAGCCTGTGATGAATAAACATTTAATTGTAAAAAAGATAGTATATTATAAAAAAATTTACTGTCTTTTAGTAATTATAGAAAAAAATTATTACAAATTATTGGCTATATATTATGAATAAACGGGTTTGGGCGGTAGCCCAAGTTGCCGACAGGCATCCCTGTCAATTTTCATTTAGTTCGAAGTTAAGCACTTAGTAATTAAAAAATATAAAAAGGATATATTATTTGAAAACTACTAAAAAAATGATTATTCTATTCTTTATTTTATTTTTATCAACGTGTAATAATTCTTCGAATAATAACCCTTTACCATCTGTGAAGGATGGTATAATCGATCTGAGAAATATTGATTTTACTAATACAAAAGTCATCGATTTACATGGAAATTGGGACTTCTTTTGGAAAGAATTTATAGATTCTCCCCAATCACTTTTAAGCAAAAAAGAGTTTATTAAAGTTCCGAGTCAATGGCAAAAATCAGGTCATGATCTATATGGATATGGATCCTATCATTTAAAAATTTTCCTTCCTGAATATAATATATATCCTCTCAGTATCTCATTAACTGATATATCCACTGCCTATAAGGTTGTCATTAATGGGAATGTAATTGAATCAACAGGACATATCGGTAGAACCGAAAATGAATCTATTCCATATCTTTTACATAAAATTATTCCTATACCTACCTCCTCCCGTGAAATTGATCTTACTATTCAAGTTTCCAATTTTCATCATTCTCTAGCAGGAATATGGGGTACAGTAAAAATTGGAACATCGTCGTACATGAATTCGGCATCCAGAAGAAATTTTGTATTGGATATAATTGTGTTTAGTTCTCTTGTAATCATGGGCGTATATCATATCGGTCTTTTTTTAGGTAGGAAAAAAGATACATCTCCCATATTTTTTGGAATTTTCTGTCTTTTAATTTCAATGAGAACAATTACCATCAATGATAGGTTAATTTTCGATGCCATTCCTATGATTCCTTTCTGGTTAGTTCATAAAATAGAATATATTAGCTTTTTTTATGGTGCAATAGTATTCATGCAATTCATTAGATCTTTATTTCCTGAGGAATTTAATATTAAAATATTCCGTATCATTACAATCATTCTTATTCCCTGCAATCTTATAGTAATTTTTTTTCCAATTCAATACTATTCCAGAGTAATTACACTCGTCCAGATTATAGTATTAATTGAAATTATACAAATTATTCGAGTACTAGTAATTGCCGCCAAAAATAAAAAGTTTGGTGCAAGATTATTTCTTTTGGGCTTTACTATTTTCGGTCCTGCGATAATTAATGATATTTTAAAAGCGATTGGCGTACTACATACACCATTTTTGAGTAGTTATGGTTTCTTAGTATTCATTATTTTTCAGGCGAATATACTCTCCCGCAGATTCTCAAGTGGTTTTGAAATCGCTGAAAATTTAGGTGATCAGCTAAAGACTCTTACATTAACTCTCGAAAAAAAAGTTCAAGAAAGAACTAAAGACTTAGAAGAAGCAAAGTCAGAAGTCGATACCTTAAATCACTTTACAAATCTAATTAATTCCCTTTCTAACCTTAATGAAATATTCATTGAAATTTCAAAATATATGTATCAAAAATATGGTATCACAACTTGCTGGTTATTTTTGCCAGATGATAAAAGAAAATATTTATATACCTATAAAGTATATAACTACATAAAGCTTGACCAGTTCAAATATGACTATATGTTATCTAAAAGAGTTCCTTTAAATGAAAATGGGGGAATACTAGCCTATACATTCAATAGACAAAAACCCATCTATCTATCTAAAATTAAGAGAATTGAATTTGACATTGATAGAGAAATCTTAGAAACATTAGGGGTCAAATCATTATTGGATATCCCACTTGTATTAAAAAATAGATCTGTTGGAATCTATGCTTTTTCTAACTTCGATAAGGAATTAAAACTTACTAAAAAAGAAATTATAACAATTTCTAATCTATGTCTTCAGGTTACGGGTGTAATCGAAACAACACATCTTTTAGGAGTTGTTGATAAAGCAAAAAAAAGAACCGAGGAGTTAAACAACCTAATAAAAAGTCTAAACGAAGTGTTAAATATTAAATTAATTATGAAAAAAGTATATGAATATGCTAAAAAAAATTATGGTGCTCAACATTTTGGTTTATATACTGTGACCGAAGATAGAGAACATATAAAGATTGATGATATTACATTTCCTGATCACATCAATCAAGAAGATAAAGAGATTATTCGTAATTTTGAAATAAAAATCAAAAATTCAAAAAGTGCACATGCTATGACCTTTCATGCAAAGAGACCTTTTTACTTACCCAAGTTTAAAGACTATGGTATTACTACTGAGGAAAAATTTGTTGTAAGTAAATTTAAAATACAATCAATTATTATGATTCCCCTAATTCTTCAAAATGAACCAATTGGTATATTAGATTTTTATAATGAAGAAACAATGGAATTAACAAAGGAAGATATTTCAAGCCTTTCTCTACTCGGAGAACATCTTGCTGGAATATTGTACAACGCACATTTGTACGAAGAAGCCGAGAAGGCAAGAAATGCAGAAAAAAAAGCACATAACGAATTAAAATCTTCTCAAAATCAACTCATTCAATCAGAGAAAATGGCAGCTCTTGGAAATTTAATTGCTGGTATTGCCCATGAAATTAATACTCCCATTGGAGCTATTCGGGCAACCTCACAAAACTTAAAACTCTCTCTGGGAGATATACTCACCTCTGCTCCCCTATTGATTAGAGAATTAGAAGACAATACAATGTCAAAGGTATTAGAAATGTTGGTTACACCTGTTAAAGGTATAATTTCAACAAGAGAGTCTCGAAAAATTAAGAAAAACCTAATTTCAAAACTCGAAACCAAAGGTATCACAAAAGCTGAAAGTATTGCTGAGCTCCTTGTGGATATGCAAATTGAAGATATTGATGATAATTTTGATGTTATCTGGAAGCATTCACAATGTTTACAAATTGTAAAACTAGTTCATAGCCTAGTTGGCTTGAGGATGAAATCTAATACAATTGAAACAGCAGTTGAAAAAACTTCAAAGATTGTGTATGCTCTTAAATCTTATGCTCATAAAGATGGCTCCGGTATCATGTCTAAAAATGATATTCACATTGGACTGGAGACAGTTTTAACTATCTATAGTAACTACATAAATCAGGGAATTGAATTGGTTCGTGAATATGGAAACATCCCTCAAGTTGAATGTTACAGTGACGAATTGGGACAGGTCTGGACTAATTTAATTTTTAATGCAATACAAGCCATGAAAAATGGTGGAAAACTAACAATAAGAACATCCACCGGTGAAGACAATACAGTGATCGTGCAAATTATCGATTCCGGAATTGGAATACCACCTGAAATTATTTCAAAAATTTTCGAGCCCTTCTTTACTACAAAAATTGCCGGTGAAGGATCCGGACTCGGACTACATATTTGTAAACAAATTATTGAAAATCATCATGGTATAATTAGAGTAGAAAGCAGTAATGGCATAACAGAATTTAAAGTTATACTACCTATTCTTAATAATAGTAAATAATTACTTAGTATAATAAAACTTTTTTTAAAAATTAAAAATCGACTTTTTTAGATAAATCTAATTTAAATTATTAATATGTTCTTATATCTTTTCTTATAAAAAATAGAGTAAATAACATGTAAAGACCATCCACTCTTTCTTTAGCAGTATTAAGGAATTAATGATCAATTTCTAATAATTTTAGGTATTTATCGAAATAATTTTTTTCTAATTCTATGATTTAGAAAGCTATTTATTTTGTCTAATATAGATTCTTCCGATATATTATAAAGAAGGTCTTTAAATAGAATGCCTAACATGCTTTATAATATAAATAAATACCAACAAAAATCATATATTATATTAGAAGGCGAGAAAAAATCCCAATCTTTTCATATTATTAAAGAAGGAAAAGTAAATATTTCCAAAAAAAATCCTGTCTTTGGAGAAAAGCAAAGTGAAGTTCTTGGTCCAGGAGATTTCTTTGGTGTAGTGGGAGCTATGAGTCAGCTGCCTCAGTTAGAATCTGCCTTTGCCATGACTAGTGTTGTTACCCTCTCCATTAATTTTAAAAAGCTACCAGAAATGGTTCAGAGTAATCCTGCTTTAGCTATTAAAATTATCCGCTCTTTCTCCAGAAAACTCCGGCAATTTAGTGAAAGGAATATGGTTAGTAATGATAGAGATGTAGATGAGGAAGAAAATTTTAAAATTTTATATAACTTAGGTCTCAACTACCTAAATTTGGGTAAGAAGCGAATGGCCGCTTATATATTTAAGTGCTATTTACACTATTTACCCGATGGTGCAAATGCAGAAAAATCGAAACAAAATTTAATTGAATTAGACTCTAAAACTCTTTTTACTAAAAAAACAGGAACAATTCAGAGTTTTAATGATGGTGAAATAATTTTTTGCCAAAATGAGCCGAGTAATGAAGTCTATGTATTAAAAAGCGGAAGAGTGCGTATCTCAAAGATAGTTGATAATAAGGAAATACAATTATTTATAATGATGCCGGGAGATATTTTCGGGGAAATGTCACTTATAGAAAACAAAACCCGATCCGCAACAGCGATTGCTCTCGAAGATTCTGAGTTATTAGCCATCAAAAAAGAAAATTTTGAAACCATGAGCCAAAAAGAGCCCCAATTAATGGCTCGAATTATATCACTTCTCTCTGAACGAATCTGGAATGCCAATAAACTCATTTTAAACTCTTATTTAAATGATTTAGATTACAAAATACTTGATATGCTTTTGATCCTCTACGAGAGAAGTAAAGTCATAATTACAGGATTACAGACTTTTGAATTTAAAGTTCAATTCAGTGATGTTATTAATATGATAGGGGTAGAAGAAAAAATTGATAAATTAGAAGATAATTTCTTAAAAAAATATAAATTCATTAAGATAGAAAGAAACTCCCTTGTATGCACAAATATTAACAATTTAGAAAGACTCATATTATCTAAAAGGGCTAAAATTGATACATTAGATGATTGATACTTTTTATTTTTTCAATAGATCTATAATTTTTTCCCCATAAATTGGATTCATTTTTTCTACTGCTTTGTATGTCATGTGATGATAATCACTAAAATCTTTTCCTTCCAAATAGGAATGTAAATTCCAAAACACAATTCCATCTCCCTCTAAACTCTTTAAAAATTGGTATTCTTCTTTGAGATAATTGGAATCTTTGTACCACGCAAGGGAGTAGGGGTTCTCTGGATTGAGAATGAATAGGGTAGGGATCTTCCTTTTTTTCATTTCTTCTGCAAATAGCTTCAAATATTTATAGTGAAAAAATTCTCTAAATTCCTCATTGTTTAATTTTTCTTTCGATTCCTTGTAGAGTTGCATGGTTACAAGTCCGGGTCTTTTCTCTCTATCCTGCAAGAGTCGGTATTGAAAATATTCTTCGTACTCCTTTTCGGTCATATTTAAAAATCGTATGTCTTCGGACCTTTCTTCTCTTACTACATGATAATTTTCCTTAGGCTTATCGAGTCCAAATGTTTCCTGTAATCTTACACCCATCTCTTCCCTTGCATAATCAAACCTATCTCCCTGTGCTTCAAAAGGCCTAAACACATCCGACAATTCCGCATTTACAGAGTCCCCTACTTCGAAATTTTTCAATAAAATCAGCTTCCAGCCCGTCTCTGTAAACTCAAACCTTTCTGTTTTATCAACTGATGTAATCTTTACAACCAAGGGTCCATTTCGTAAAATTTCAGGAACTATTTGGATATAGAATCCTTTTTCCTTCATGTAGGCTTTTACCATAAAACTAAATTTTCTTCCCGTCCAACCAAGAGTGCTGACCCTCTCGGGAATTTGAACTCCCTGATACCAAAAATAACTCGTATTACGACTAAATCTATGATTATAAATAGTCTTGAAATTATCCCATCCAAATTCTCTGTATCTATAAAATGCAAACAAGCCACTCGATAAAAACATAGCCTTATTTTCTAAACTTATATACGAAGAAAAATCTCGTAGTACATTCCATGGATAGGCTGACTTGACCTGAGGGGCATATCTAAACCCCAATGCATCCGTAATCATTTCTGATTCAGAAATCTCTTTGAGTTTTTTATCGGGGAATAATTCATGAGTTCTGAAAATTCTAAAATCCACAAAATTTAAGGGGTAAACAAGTAGGGTAGGCTTCATTTTTTCTATAGAATCTCTCTGTCCATAGGCATCTATAGGAGTCATCCCCGCATGGGATAAAAGCCTTACCTCTCTTTCAAAGCCCTTTGTTTTTAAGTAGTCTTCTAGCAATGATGTTTCAAAAGAATATCTTGCAATACTGCTTCCTATTATTAAAATTCTATCTTTGTGATTCGAATCTTGTTCCAATCTATTTTTTTCGTAGTTATAATTGTAAAAAAAATCTGTTCCCCAGGAGGATTCATTCGGAATTTTCCAGTACAATTCCCCCCAGAAAAGCCTATCAAAAAGGATAAAGCAGAAAAATATAAAGATAATCTTAGATAGGGGAGAGTTATGTTTCATAAATTAGAAAACAAAATAGAGGAAAGGTCTACTTTCCCGGCTCAAACTCAATACAATGTATGCCCAAAGTATAAAAAAGATCCCCATTTTCCAACTCAATTCTGTTTCTATGACTGCCGAAATTCGGTCAGCATACCGAAATCCGATGATATTAGCCAAAAAAACGACTAAAATATTACCTATCAAAAAGATTCTATCCGAATATCCGACATGAAAGCCATTCCCCCCACTAAAAATCTTTGAGTAAACTACTTGTGATACGTGCAAATCCTTTGAACGAAACAAAACCCATAGTAACGTGATACTTAAAAAAACCAAAGTTCTCCGAAGGCTAAAAAGGGTCAAAAATCGCATTTTTTGATAAAATCCCCCTGTGCTACCTACGGGAAATGTCCAAAAACCCCATTTTTCGAATATTCTCTCAATAGAAAGTAGTATTCCATGTCCCGCTCCCCATAGTATAAAATTCCAACTTGCACCATGCCAGAGTCCTCCGAGAAGCATTGTCAATAATAAATTTACCATTGTACGTAATACACCATCCCGATTTCCCCCCAAAGAAATGTAAAGGTAATCTCTCAACCAAGTGGAAAGTGTGATATGCCATCTCCTCCAGAATTCCGAAAAGGAGGTAGAGAGATAGGGAAAGAGAAAATTCTCGGGAAGTTCTATCCCAAATACAAGTGCCGAACCACGGGCAATATCTGTATAGCCACTAAAATCACAATAAATTTGCACACTGTATCCCAAAACCCCCAAGGCCCAATCCTGGGCTGTAAAACTATCAGGATATGCATAGAGTAGATCAATTGTTGGAGCAATTCTATCCGCAATGACAGCTTTTTTGGTAAAACCAAGTAGCAATAACCAGAAAATTTTTGTATATGCGGGACTGTGTGTATGAGCTAAATCTCGTAGTTTAGGAAGCAATTCCCTAGCGACCACTATCGGTCCCGCAACCAATTGTGGGAAAAAAGATAGATACAAGGCATATCGAAATATGCTTTTTTCTGGGCGGATTTTATTTCTATAAATATCTATCGTATAACTCATGGATTGGAAGGTATAAAATGATATACCGGCAGGCAAAATAACTTCCAACAGAGAAACATTTTGCCCAATATTAAGCATATTAATAGTCTCAATCACAAAATTCCCGTATTTAAAGAGCCCCAATATGCCTAAATCTAAGCATATTGACAGAAATAAGTAAATTTTTTTTCGAATGAAGCTCGATTCAAAAATCAATTTTCCAAAGAGAAAATCGGAGACTGTCGGTATTAAAATCAAAAAAAGATAGTTCGGATTCCAGACGGAATAAAAGAAATAGCTAGAAAGTAGGAGTAACCCTTCTAAAACAAACCCTGCTCTCTTAAATTGCGAAAAAAAGCGAAAGAAGAGAAAAAGTAATACAAGAAAATAGAAGTAAAGGGGTGATGTAAAATTCATTCCCGAAAGGGATAAATAATCGTATTACAGAGCAAACTTACATTTGACGCCGCAACTTGGGCACACGCAGGTAACCTCTGCTTTTACTGTTTTTCCCTTAGAAGTTTCCACTTTTCCGATCGCAACAAACTCAAAATCAACCCCAGTGGGCACATAATGCCCACTCCCATACTTAGCTGTGCCCTCTATCATATTGCTACATGCGTGACACTTCACTTTAATTCGTAATGCTTCTGCCATGGAAAGTAGTTTCGCTTAAATGCCCAAAATTGCAAGTCATAAAAATAATCAGGACAGATTTTGCTCCCCTACTCTGCCATTTTTTCATACACACCAAAAAAAGATACACATGACATTTTGTCATTATTTTTATCAATTCCTGAGGGGTTTTTTCGTAGTACGTCTGCTTTTTTCCTCTTTTGGGCAGTATCACGCGAAAGAATACATTGAAGTTTTTGCAATAAAAACAGTTGCTGCCGAAAAACCGTACACTTGCTTTGGGAAAATTATCTTTGAATTGTTTATTGCTTTTTGGTTTTAAGAGAATCTTGTGGATACCATGTTCAATATTCTAGAAACATCCCCTTTATCTAGCTTAGAATTCACCGCTTTAGACTTAGAAACCACGAATTTAGACCCACGTTATGCAGAAATTTTAGAAATAGGAGCTATTCGTTTTAATAAAAATCAGATATTATCCGAGTTTTCTTCTCTAGTAAAACCACAAAAACCCATCCCCTCCGCTGCCACTGCCATCAATGGTATCACCGCTGATACTGTAAAAAATGCTCCTCTTCTAGAGAACATTTTAGTAGATTTTGTGAATTTTATACAGGGATCTATATTGGTGATCCAAAACTCTAATTTTGACCTTTCCTTTTTGCTGTACTATTCAGAAAAGCATGGAATTCCCTTCCCTGATCTTCCTGTTTTCTGTACTTTACAACTCTCCCGAAAAGTTTTTCCAAAATTTGGAAAATACAATTTAGTCGCCCTACGAAAAAATTTATCTATTCCGGATAGGAGACAGGGCAGGAGTGAAATAAAAAATATTCATGAAGCATTGGATGATTCCTTTGCTGCGATGGAGGTTTTTAAAAAGTGTTTAGAGACGAGAAATTCTTGGGAATTGCCCTTTTCGAAGGTGATTCACCATGAAAAAGGTCAAAAATTCGTTAGAGATTATAAAGTAAAATAGATCTATATTTTTTTCTTTTTAGAATTAGCTTCGTCATCCTCATAAACATGAATCTGGTTACCGGCCTTTTCGTTTCGTTTAACCATATAAATAAAATGTTTCACGTATTGGGTATAAGGATCGGGAACATCTCTTGGATCAAAATCCGTGGGGGTTTGGAGAAGAATTTTAATGATTGTAACATTCAAATCATCTTTGCTTGTCAGCATAAGTGTTTCAAGTTTCTTACAAATTTCCCTGTCATTCACGTCAATGCTCAATCTTCGCATTGCTTCCAGTAATTTGCTAAATCCCATCTTATTCAAAACTTGCAACCCTCTTTCCTAGAAACAACCTTTTAGATAGAAACTTTAAAATCAACACTTATTTCCCCTACTGCATTAACCTTCTGGCTTGGTATTTCCAATCCCAGAACATAATTTCTTCTTCAATGCTGTTTGCATTTTCTTGGAATTTTTCGAGGAGTGCATATACCATATAGGCAACGTCTTTACTAAGGCCTTTTTCAATTTCTCCCTCAAAATGCTCTTCATCATGTTTAATGATAAGCTCTGCCAATCGAAAGATTTCATCTAATACAATGAGCCTTTCTTTGTTCTGTGCGAGTTCTTCTTTTTCACCCTTATTTTTTATCATCACATCTAAGAAGGTTCGAATAAATAGGATATCATCTTCTTTTAAATCAAAATCAAAGAGTAGTTGTTTTACCTTATCGAGCTCCATGTTTCTCAAGTGAATTCGAGAAAGAAAGACTGGATTATCGGAGTGCACATTCAAATTAGCGTTGGTTGCTCGTAATGCCATTCCCGAAGAATCTGTATCAATTGTTTTTTCGGCACCTCTTTCATCTGCGGGAAGAGCCGTTTTGGGATCGACTACCGCTCCCATTTTCTTCTTCAAAAGAAAAATATTCATATATGGATATCGAATTTTTAAGCTCACCATGTCGTTTCTCTGCAGACCTTCATCTGCTACAATGTGCTGGAATTCGATGTTTTTTTCGGTAAGAGAGGAAAGATCTTTAACATTAGAAAAATGGTAAATAATTACGGGAAGAATATCGCTTTCACTGCCTGAATTTAGGTTGATCGTTTTAATCTCTCTGGCTCCCCCATGTTGGTAAGGAATCATGAGCTTGCCATTCTTTACATTGACAAAACTCAAATCTCCCATTCTAAAATGGGAAAGATTGAAGTCCTCTCCCAAAAACACCACCCTAGGAACAGGGACGATTATGGAGTTATTCTTAGCTCCCTTGGGGACTTCCGGACCTTTGGGGGTAAATACAACATAAGTCATTTTGCTGAGTCTTACTTTAACAAGAAATCCTTCCGGAGTTTTTCTCTCTTCATACTGGTGATCTTTTTCGTCCAGATTCATAATGCTCCCATTTTCTTATCAGAGTTTCTTTTTTTGAATGTATACATTGGTAAGTGGATACCTCACTTTAATGCCCACCATTTCATTTTTTGGCAGGGTCTCATCTATTACAACATGTTTTGCTAGTCCCATAATAACTGATTGGGTGGTGATATCTTTTGTATTTTTGAAATTATAAATAATAACTGGCAACATATCTGCCTGACTTTCAGCAGGAATTAGAATAGTTTTCATATCATGGGATTCACCATATTGGTAAGGAATAACCATCTTTCCTTCTTTAGCATTCACAAAAGTAAGATCTCCCAAGGGAAAATGACCTAGCTCAAACTGACTTCCCAAAAACACAACCCTGGGTGTAGGAATGGGATCGATAGAGCCATGAAGTAATTCAGGGAATCCTCCCGGAGTCATGATTGTAAATCGCAAAGAATCCATTATGACTCGAATTCTAAATCCTTTTGGAGATTTTCTTTCGTCTACTCCAGAATCCATTATAGTAACCCCATTTGTTTCATTTTATATTGCAAAGATCCCCTTGATATTCCTAGTGCTTTAGACATTCTCATTTGATTGCCTGAAAATAATTTCATTGCATGTAATACTTTGTGTTTCTCTAGTATTTCTACACTTCGACGCAAATCTAAATCTTCATCATCAATCAATATTAGATTTTTCATTTTGCCTGTCCACAAATTTCTAATTTCCTCTCCCTTAAGAGTATCTCCCCTACTCTGCAAAATAGCCATTTCCAATACCGATCTAATTTCCTCAAGGGGGTGAGACTCTGACTTCTCCAGGAGAAATTCGAAAACTCCTTCCTCCACCTTCATGCCTTTTTTGGATTGAAGATGAAAAATTTCTCCCACCAGAGAATCCAAAATTTTCCTTCGAATCCCGACTTCTAGAGAAGGTAGCTCAGGAATGTAAATTTCCGTTTGTCTCACCAGTCTCCAAAACAATGGGTATTCCTCGTTGGGAGAACTCATGACATCGGTTAAAAATAAAAAACTGGGCCCTAGTGTTTCTGGAATAATTTTTGTGAATAATTTTTGCTGGGCTATACTAAAGGTTTCTGTTTTTTCAAAAACTAGAAATCCACTGCCCGCAATCTCAATCCATTCTGATAAATATCTTTCTAGTTTTACTATCTGCTCGGGAATCGTATTGAGATAGACAAGATCTCCCCGAATGTCCATTCTCTGGAACAGGGTTCGAATGATTGGCTTTTCTCCCGATCCCGGCTTTCGTCTGAGACTAAAAACTCTTTTGTTAATGCCCTCACGGAATTTATTTTCCCAGGAGGGGATCTGAGAGAGGATTATTTCTACCGTAGAATCTTCTGATGATTTACTTCCTTCGAGAAATTTAATCGGCTCTCTCTCTTTTTTCGAAGACAGAACTTGAGAAATCCTAAACGCAAATAAACCAAGAATCCATTTTCTCCACTCCAAATCCCCCGGAGAAGAAAACTCCGCCAAAATAAATCCCATCATATTTTCGGGGTATATCCTCATGGCAATTGCATAGTCCTGGGATCGAAACAAAGTAAATTTTCCAGATGGAAAAACGATTGGCTCAGGGGAATTAGATACCTTCTCGAAGCTACCCAAACCACGCCGCATAAACTCGTAATAAAAATCAGAATCGGCATACCCATGAGTTGACACTTCCACAAAGGATTCTTCTTCTGGTGAGTACAGGACTATAATTCCACATGGGGAACCAATCACTGCCAAAAAATCCCGAAAGACCTCCTGTAAATCACTCTGGAGCGTTTCAGGGGGGTTTTTTGCTCCACTGAGAAATTGGTATAGCCCTGACATAGAGGCACTCTGTCCAATTTTAATCAAGTTGTCAAGAAGAGTTTTCTGTCGGATGTCCGACATGGGAAATGAAATTTAATCATTTTCGGAAGAGTAGAAAAATCCCTTAAGGTTTTTTCGTAAAAGAATACAAAAAAACTTTACCCCATTATTATAAGTAGGAACCTGCTGTAGAAATAGTCTTCTAGGTAAATTTATGATCACAGTATGCGTAACAAACCAAAAAGGTGGCGAAGGGAAAACAACTACCTCTATCAACCTTTCCGAAGGACTCGCCAGAAGGGGAATGAAAACGATTTTGTTGGATATTGACCCCCAAGGAAATTCCAGTGGTATCTATGTGAACGTAGAAAGCCTTGAAAAATCCATGCAGGATATATTCAAAAGAAAACTAAAACTTATCGATATACTCCTACCCACAAAAACAGAAAACCTCTTTCTTGCCCCCGCTAATATAAAATTGGCGGAGATGGAATCTTTAAATTCAGGAGATGTGGAAACCCCTTATATTCTGAAAGATTCCATGGAAGATTTAGAAGGTTTTGATTTTTGTATAATTGACTGTCCCCCCAGCCTTTCTGTATTTACGATCAATGCCTTAGCCGCCTCTAACTATGTTTTGATACCCCTGCAGGCAGAAAAATTTTCTGTGGATGGAATCGCTGGACTCCAACAAACTATCACCAAAATCAAAAAAAGAATCCATCCCGGTTTGGAAATTATTGGAGCCCTGGTGACTCAGTTAAAGCAACATACGATCCTTACCAAAACGATTATTCCTGTTCTAGATAAATACTTCAAGGTATTCGATACAACCATTTCGGATGGAGTTGCCATTGGAGAAAGTCATCTGGCTAAATGCTCTATCTATGAATACAATGGCAAAAGTAGACAGGCAAAAGAATATGAAAGTTTTATAGAGGAGTTTTTAAATGAGCTCAAAAAGTAAAAAACTTGGATCCTTAGCTGATATCTTCCAAACAGAAGTTCTGGAAGGGAGTATTCGAAAAATCAAACTTTCCAAAATTGCCCCTTCCCGCATCCAACCAAGATCTGAAAGACAAAAAGGTGTCGAGGAACTTGCAGAAAGTCTTCGTACAGATGGTCTCCTGCAACCGATTCTAGTCACCAAAGATTCAGATGATACCTATAAAATTATAGCCGGGGAACGCAGATACCATGCTTCGAAGTTATTGGGTTGGGAGGAAATTGAGTGTAAAATACTCAATAAAAACGAAAAAGAAACCTATAAACTCGCTGTAATCGAAAACTTACAAAGAGAAAATCTATCTCCTTATGAAGAAATTGAAGCCATGACAATTCTCAAAGAAAAGTACAGCTATACCGACCAGGAACTGGCTTCCCTCTTTGGAAAAAGTAGAAGCTATATGACAGAAATGTTGAGTGTAAGTAATTTATCCACGGGGGAGATCAATGCCTGTAGAGAGGCTGGAATAGACAATAAAAATCTACTGGTGCAGGCAGTTCAGGCATCCAAACGCGGAGATTTTCATTCTTTTCTAGAACAGGTAAAAACAGGAAATGTTCGTACGGTCAAAGATGCAAAATCATTTAATAAGAACAGAAACGAAAAACCAGACAGTCCACCCCAAGCCCCAAAATCCAAAGAAGATCAAAATTCAGGAATCCGTATCCAGAAATTAGAAAAATCCATTGTTTTACAATTTGAGGATCCCGAAACCCTTGAAATTACCTATAAAAGACTGCTTTCTATCTTCCATTCCTAATCAGCGGACTAGAAAGCAAAAAAATATACCCCATAAATATTTAGTACAATTTTCATTAGTACAATAATTCTTGTTTGACTGATTCTGAAGAGCAATTATAATGTGACATAACTAGGTTTTTGTGAAAAGAAAATAGAATATCAGTGGGATATCCTTACCCATAGGTATGTGAGTAACCTATGCCTTTTTTGTACTGTCAATAAGGTGTAGAAAAAGTGTAAATAAACCCATTTGGGTTTAGCTATTTCTATTTTCTTACCACCTGAGCATAGCCTCAAAAATTTCCCCCGTTGCCGGGGGAAATGGGCAAGAACCCGAATGAGTGTTGTTGGATGAGACATAATAAAATTATATTCTCAAAAAAGTCAACCCTCTTTTAAATTTTTTGCTTAATTTTAAGATTTTTTTTGGAATACAGGAGAATTTAGATGGCAGATCCTCAGCAGTACATCAAATTTATGAGCGATATTATCGATTCTGGGACTTGGGCAGGGCTTTCTTCGGGTGCCAAGACCCTTTATCCGGTGCTTTTAAAGTTCAGTGATCAAAATTTTAAGCAGGTATGGCCAAGTACAAGCACTTTATTAAAATTAACAGGCTTTAAAACAAAGAAATCTGTAATAGATGCTAAAAAAGACTTAATAGATAAAGGATTGATACAAACGAAATCGGGAAGTGGACATTCGAATTCGATTTACTATTTTACCTTTAACTACCCGGGCTCTAAAATTACACCCCGGTGGGATAATTCTATACACCCCCGGGGTGCAGAAACGCATACCGCTGGAGGGGACGGGAATAGACCTCAGGGGGATGAAACGGGACACCCAAACCATATAAACATAACCATAACCAATACCCAGATCCAAAAAGACCCCGAAAAGGAGAAAAAGAAGAAAATGGATTCTTCCTCTGATTTTGAAAAACTGATCGATGACTACGGTGAAGAAATTTACTCCTATGCCTATGCTATAGCAAAGAGCAAGGATTTACACAATAATATAGCTTATATGAGAGGTATATGTAAGAAGAAAACGGAGGAACTGTCAAAATCGACTAAAAATAAGCAGGTTTCTAACAATCGGGTTTCCTGGAGTAGTTTTTTGGAATGGACGGAAAAGAAACTAACAGCTTCTTCCAGTAATCTATTAAAGGAATTAGAAGTCGAAATAACAGGAAATAAATTGCTTATATTTGGTCAAGTTTCTGGGTTTCTAGAGCAAGTCATTCAGCGTTACTTCTTGGATAATTCGGACATCCCTTTGGAAGTTGAATTTGAAAGTATGCCCAAAAAAAATCGAGTTTTTTCTTGATAAGTGATTAAATTAAATCGATTAATATTGGTCACTTATTTGGACTACTTTGAATTGGAAAAAAGTATTGGCAATTCAAAGAACCGTTTGAAGCTAGCATGATAAAAATATTCTTAATTTGAGAGAAAAATATGTCAGACGCATCTATTAGAATCAGTCATCCCCTTGAAATACTTATAAAGAGCATATTTTCCACCGGTCAGTATGATTTAGAAAAAGGGAGTTTCCTGAGTTACCTGGAAGAATCTCCTACTCCGGGAGTTGCCAGTATAACCATGAATTTTAAGGAGTCTGTCTCCTTTAATAATATATCCTATGATGCTCTTGAAAAGGAATTAGAATTTTTGCCCGATACTTTTCGATTTGATATTTCTGAGGACGGGCAGGTCTGGGAATCTATTATCAAAGAATATGATTTCTCCCGTTCTAACAAAAAGTCCTGTAAATGGAAATTCTCAATGGTTACTGCCAATTATTTAAAAATGGTAATCAAGATGAATAAGAAAGATAAAAACGGACTTTATAAGACAGCATTTTCGAATTTTAGGCTGATGGTATCTGGATTGGAAAAAATAACTGCCAGTTCAGAGAATGACCGTTTTTGGGTGAAAGAAAATATCATTGACGGAAGACTTGACTACGGTTGGTCATCCAAAGAAAAAACCTCTCCTGCAGAAGAATTTATAATCATGGATTTGGGATCAGTCAATAGGGTAGATGAATTCAGACTACTTTCTAAAAATAACGCCGAAACGAATTTTCCTGAACTATTTTATTTTCATTACAGTGAAGATGATTTGATCTGGCAACAATTGCACGAGGAACCACAGTTTATATCCGAGCCCGGAACCTGGTATAAATGGAAGTTTTTTCCTACAAATATGCGTTTTATTAAGCTGGTGGCCATTAACAATAAACCCAACTCTCAAAAGAAATATGTAACTCAAATTGTTGAAATAGAGGTCTATGCCGCTCCTGATTATCTGGCTATTTCCAAGAAGAAAATCATCAATGAAACACCCCCCTACTCTTCTATAATGCGCTCAGGTTTGGTTCGATTAGCGGCAGATGGGGAAACCAATATAGGAGTAGCCGTACAGGGCAATGATCGTCGTTTGAAAGACGCTACCACCGAATTTAAGGGAATTGTAGAGCTCGCCTCTGATGGAGAAGAAAGGGAAGGAGTGGTCGTTCAGGGAAATGACAAGCGTTTAAAGAATGCAACGGAAGTCACCTATGGCCTGGTTCGACTTGGAAGAAATGCCGAAGCACGGGCAGGAGTGGTCGTTCAGGGAAATGATGAGCGTTTGAAGTCAGCCACAACTGAATATCCGGGTATTATTGAATTAGCAGAAGATGGAGAGACCCGCCCTGGAGTGGTTATTCAAGGGAATGATAGTCGATTAAAGAAGGCTACCACCAATGAATATGGGTTAGTGATACTCGGTGAAATAGGAACGGATGAACCCGGTAAGGTTGTAACTTCCGACGATCCGCGATTCAAACCCGCCACTACACAAAAAGAGGGTATTCTTCGTTTTGCTAATAATGGGGAAGAATCGGCACTTGCGGCTATTCAGGGAAATGACAAAAGATTAAAAAAAGCCACCACGGAATCCCTCGGAATAGTAGAGCTCGCCCATTCGGGAGAAGAGAAGGAAGGCGTAGTTGTTCAGGGAAATGATAAGAGATTAAAATATGCTACCCTAGATGAACCGGGAATTCTTACCTTTTCCCGACACAATGTAAGTGCCGCCTCAAAGGCAGTGCAGGCAGATGATCCCCGTCTCTATGATAGCAGGGAAGCAAAGCCACATACCCATGAATATGCCGAAAAATTACACTCTTACGACTCTCACTCAGGCATGATTCGCTTATCTGGAAACACTTCTTCGGAAGTAAAAAATGTTACCATCCCTACTCCCAATCACTCCGTAATTTATGGGAAAAATGAAGCAAAAGGAGGTTCGGGCATAACAGGAATCGGTATTGATGAAGGCCTGACCGGTTATGGAGAAGATATCGGAGTAATGGGAATATCCAGTGGAATTGACGAAGAATCGGCAGGGGTTGCTGGATTCTCCAAAAAAGGTTTTGGGGGAGTTTTTGTATCTGCCCGAAAATACGCACTTTATGCTAACGGTGGAAGTCTTGGCAGAAAAGATGTTTCAGGCTCGGGAAAGGCAATTTTAGCCAAGGGAGAGTCAGATTTTTTTGGACCCGTCAGGCTCGTAGATGAAAAGGGAAATGACTGTATTGCAAGATACTTTAAGGTCTCAGGAAATGATGTTATCCAAAAAGGAGATGTTTTAATTATAGCGGATAAGGATCAGTCCGTATCACGATCAAGAAATCCTTACTCCACAAAGGTAATTGGAATCTGTATAGAGAGTGCCTGCCTAGAATTGGGCGATAAAAAAGTGGGCACAGAGTATGTCTTAGTTGCCCTATATGGACTGGCAAAGGTGAATGTAGATGCCGGTGAGGGCGGTCCCATTCAGCCCGGAGATCTATTGGTTTCGGCACTTACTACGGGTCTTGCCTCAAAGGCTGATAGCAATAAAATTAAGCCCGGAACTTTAATTGGTAAAGCTCTCGGAGAATGCAAAAAAGATAAGGCTACAATTTCTGTGCTCTTGTGTTTGGGATAATATGAAAATAATAGAAATTTATTCAGAAGCAAAATCACCTGTTTTTTCTTTTGAGTTTTTTCCCCCGAAAACAGTGGAAGGAGAGACAAAACTCAAGGCAACGATAGGAGAACTAAAGAAACTAAATCCGGGATTTGTCTCTGTTACCTACGGTGCGGGGGGATCCACCAGGGATAAGACGATAGAGATATGCACTGAAATTCAAACAGTATATTCTATTCCTTCCATGTGTCATTTTACCTGTGTGGGAGCCTCTAAAGAGGAGATTAAATCAATCCTAAAAAGCGTAGAAAACCGTGGAATTCATAATATAATTGCCCTCAGAGGCGATCCACCCAAGGGTGAAGGTAAATTTACTCCCCCACCCAGTGGTTTCTCTAATGCCACAGAATTAGTGGAGTTTATAAGGCAGGAAAAATTCTCGTTTTGTGTGGCTGCAGGGTGTTATCCAGAAAAACATCCGGATTCCCCTACTCTCGAATCAGATACCCATTACTTAAAACAAAAGGTATCCGCAGGGGTGGATATCTTAGTTACGCAGTTGTTTTTTTCGAATAAAGTCTTTGTAAACTTCCTCGAAAGAGCCCGAAATGCCGGAATTACGTCACCTATACTTCCTGGAATTATGCCTATTACTTCTTATTCTCAGATCCAGAGGTTCAAGGAAATGGCGGATTGCGAAATTCCTCTCGATTTTATCAATGATCTCGAAAGGGTAAAAGACAATCCATCCGAGTTTATGAGGGTGAGTCTTTCCTATACGATTGCCCAATGTCGTGAGCTCTTGAGCATGAGTCCCGGAATACATTTTTACACACTGAATCAATCCACAGCCACCATGGAGATCATGAAAGCACTCCAAAAATGAGGAGTGCCCATGTATAGTTAGAAATTTCTCAGAAACTAACCGAATCCGAGCAGTAAGTTAACCAAATCCAAACACTTCCGATCATAATTAGAAAAGGTTTTGGATTTTTTATCTGAATTTTTTAAAAGTAGAAATTAGATTTTTCTTTTTTCGAAAAAATTACCAAAGTACGAAATTCAAAACCTGTTTAATAAAAAAATAACGAACTGTTATTGCAGTTAATAAAAAAAGACTGAGCTCAATGCTACCATAATGACGGTACATGGGCATTCGGGACGAAAGTAGGATTCCATAGGGAACCGCCAAAGTGAAAAAACGGCTGGAGTTATCAAAAGAAGACCAGTAACCAGCTTCCGCAATTATTCCCAAAAATACAATGAAGTACAGAGGTAACACTAAAAGCCTATCTTTCAAATTACGGGCATTTAGTGTTTGGAATCCCACAGAGAGTAATACACCAAAAATGACGATTTTTATTGCCTCTTTGCTGCTATTTCCAAGATTCAAGGGAGAGGGAATATGGAGACTTTTTATAAAACCAAAAAAAGGATAATCGGATAAATCGAAAAATCCTAAGGGATTGGTTCCTTCTGGAAATCCATTGTAAGTGCCTACAAAAATATAAAAACAGAGATAAATGGTAAGTGCCCAAAACAGAACTCCCGAGATAAAAAACTGCCTCATATAGAGGGCATAAAGAAAAATCGTTCCCAAAAAAGGGAGGGAGGTTTCTCGGATGGAGAGAAAAAATAGGGTTCCTAGAAACAGGGGCAAAAGGATTTCTTTTTTTAGGAGTAGAGATGTGGGATGGGCATTTTGTTTTGTGAGCGAAAGTCCTGCCCGTCTTAAGGCATACACTAATATAAAAAAACAATCGGCAAAAAGGCCATCCGAGACCAATAGAAGATTGGCATTGATTGTAAATGGGGAGAATAGGAAGACTAAGTAGAGGCCTTTCCTGGCATTTCCGAGAAGTTTTTTGAATAGATAAGACGCAATTAAATGCACGGAGACGAGAGTTAGGAGGGTAACGAGGGGATAGTGCTCAAAACCAAAAATAGTACTCCCAAAACCGCTTAAAAGGGGCATTCCAATCCTGGTAAAACGGAGTCGAAAGGAGTCCAAAACAGGAAAAGATGTGAAATTTTCTAAAAATAAGTAACGGGCAATGAAATAAAAGAACTGCCCATCGTATCCTCCGTCTTTGTACAGAAGAAAGGATTCCTCTCTGTAATGTGGGTTTAACTTGGCGAATCCTTCGTAAATGCCCAAAAGTGATGAGATATTATTCTCATACTCCCCTACTCTGCTTAGCACCAAACAGGCAAAATAAATACAATAAAGGATGCCAAATATCCAAAAAGGAATCCGATTTAAGGATTGGAATAATATTCTTCTGTAGTGTAACCAACGATAAAGCATTTTTGAGAACTTAAGAGATCAGTCTTACAATTTCCCTTTTTTAGCCAATAAATTAATGTTTTTAGTGCCTAACAAAAAAGATTTTCTTTGGATTGGCAGTGATTTTAGGTAACTGCCCAAGAAAAATTCGTTATCCGCCCATGAATCGACAAAGAATAGGTAGAAAAATATTTCGTTATGGGCAGTTAAACGATTAAGTGAGCAATTTTTAGCAAAGGAGCCCAAAAATCATCTGTAGATTTTTGGAATGACCGACTCATTTTGGTTCTCTAAAATGCGAACTCCAATAAAGTCTATTTTTACTAGGAAATTTTGCATTTTCTTGATTTTTGAACTTTTCCTGTAGGTAGCACAGGAAGATTTGTCGTTTTTAGCTAAAAATGGGCATTTTGTCCTTCTCGGTGGACAATGTAATACGTGTATTGAATAATTATAGATTGTACTACGCTAGAGAATGGATTTTTTAGGATTACACTCTTAGAAATAAATAAGTAGTAACTTATTTTGTTTATTTTTCATATCGTATTTCTTCAAAAGTATAAAATTTACTCTACAAAATACTTGCCATAATTTCCAATATAGGGGATATATAGTATTCATGAAAACAGTGTTCCATACACTCCAAAACTTTTATGAATATCTCGAGAAATTGGGTCCTTCTAAATCCTTAAAGATTATACAAAACGTTGGATACCAGAGAGTCAATTCACTCACCTTAAAGATTAATAAGGATAGAATGATTAAACTTGCGGCTACTCTCACCGATGCCAAAATTTTAGAACTCCTCAATCATATACCAGAAAATGATATTATCGAAATTATGGCTTATAATACAGATGAGGATCTTATCTACTATGTAGAGAATATGACTATTCTTGAATTGAAGTATGTATGTGAGAATATAACTCCACAACAGATTGCAATGATGGCGGGAGAGATCGGTAGAGAAAATTCGGTAAAGCTATTAAAGAATATAGGTGTAGAAAAATGTGTGGGTATAATAACCTATGCTGGACCCGAAGAAATGATGCGTCTTACGAAACAAATTGATGTAGATAGACTCATAATATTAGGTCATACACTTACCCTCCCTCAAGCTAAAAAGTGGATACGAAAAAGAGGATTGGCAGATTTGGTTCCTTTGGTTCATTCTATTGGAGTAGACAATATTTTAGTATTACTAGAAAGTTTAGGCTTTAGTAAGAGTCTGGAATTAATTGAATTATTAGGTGTGGAAAAATTAATAGAGTTAACACAAAAAATTGCTAAAATGAAGTTTCCCCATACGCCGTCCAAAGATCAAAAAACAAAAAGGAAGCATACCGCGGAATACAATGCTCTTCCTGTGTCATAATAATCCGCTTAATTTAGTTATCGCACCAAATTCTATATAGGCTTCTTTTGTTGAGGAGCCTCCACTGTATTTCCCTGAGTATCCCGATAATACATCTCCTGAACTCAGTCCACCTTTTGTTTTGAAATACCCGGTTGTAAACATCCTGTGAGCTTCATAGCTCAAACGGAGTTGTGTATTTTCGGATACATCATAAGAGGTTTGGATTTTTGAAATAAATCCCAATCCAGAATTTTCGCCAATGAAATTTAGATTTCTTTGGAAATGAAAATCTCTGAATCTATTGTAACCAATTAATAAAATAAAAGAGGGTTCAATCCGGAAATTTCCAAATTGGTAGATGTACCCTCCCCCACCCCCGTATTCCACACCAGAATAGCTATAAGAGAGACCTACACCAATCGGACCATAATATATGGGTCTTTGAATAAATTGATTCACATCATAGAGTAAGTATTTAAAGTAATTGTATCTAAATCCAAATGTAAGATAAAACCTATCTTTTTTTTCCCAGGGACTTGCACTTTCTCCAGAGAAAAAATACTTTCCGAAAAAGCTTATTCTCTGTTCGTAAATAGAGAGAGATCCTTTTCCATCCGCAAAGTTTTGAGTTCCTGTATAAGTATGTGCTGTATCATGCAGATAGAGTGGACTGATTGATAATTTTGAATTACGCTCGGTAGAAACCTGACCTAAAAAAAAGTCTTCGTCCCTTCCACCTTTGGTATTTACTGTCCATCCAGTGGTAGCAAACTTTCCTTCTATATTAAATCTGCCCTTGGAATATCCCCCTTCGATTCCACCAAAATTATAATTTCTATCATACGTGATTCTTGAACCACCTCTGATTCCAGAGAGGTTGGGGTACTTATTTCCTGTTTCAAAAATATGCTGTCCCCCATTCCTTCCTCCCAAAACACCGATGTAACTCTCCGAAAAAACTCTGAAAGGAAAAAGAAAAATAAACATGAGTAGGATATAAGATGTAAGATTCATAGTTTGAAAATTGAATTTCCAGAGAGAGCGAACTTGAGAGTTTGTAATTTTTAAGATAAAAAATTTGTTCACTTTACAAAGCTCTTATTCTGTAAAAACCTGTAAACTAATCTTTCTATCGCAGGGGTGAAACGATTTCACCCCAAAGACGTGAAAGTTAGATTTTGGTAGAAAACGATGGCTACAAAAAATATTAAAACAACAAAGAAAAATAATAAATTAGGTAAAATTATTTCAATATCCAATCAAAAAGGTGGAGAAGGAAAAACTTCTATCTCCCTTTTTCTTTCGGAGGCACTTGCTGAAAAAGAGAAAGTTCTTTTGGTGGATTGGGATGCTCAGGCAAACGCAAGCCGGTTCTTCTTTAAGGAAACTCCAACCTCAGTCTTTGATTGTTTGGGATATAGGGGCAAAGAAAGTATTCCAGCAAATAAAGTCATAAGAGAAGTTCATAAAAATTTTCATGTTCTCCCCTCCTCTATATCATTAGCAAATTTTACTACCCCTTTTGGTGTAGAAGATTTTAGTTTATTACGGGATGTTCTAGAAACTGTGCGCAAAGATTATGATTATATTTTAATAGACTGCTCTCCTTCATTGGGCTTGAGTTTGGAAAATGCGCTCATAGCATCGGATTACGTTTTGATTCCCATTCAAACAAGGGCTTTTAGTGTTCAGGGGATTAGCGATCTATATGGAACTATTGAAAAAATTAAAAAAAAGGCAAACCCAGGATTAAAATTATTGGGGGCCGTGTTCAATTTATACGAAGAATCGAGAGCATTGTCGGGTCTGGCGGAAGGTGTAAAAAAATACTTCCCCGTTTTTAAAACTGTGATTCCCCGTAAGGAAGGAATACCGCAGGCACAGGTAAAAGGTAAAATGCTAAAAGACTGTGACGATAAAATTAGAATTCCTTTTTTAGAGTTAGCGATGGAGGTGAGAAGTAAGATAAATGACAAAGAAAAGTGAATTTGCTTCTATGGATTTGCTTTCCGCCTATCAGACAGGAGCGGATCCGGAAAAATTAAATTTATCCCAAATCTTACCCAACCCCCATCAACCCCGAATTTTAGATAAGGAAAAGGTGGAAGATCTGGTGGAATCAATGTCCCGTTTGGGTTTGATTGAGCCAATCGTTGTAAGAAGAGATCAGGATAAGTACCAGATAGTTGCGGGTGAGAGAAGATTCAGAGCTGCCCAAAAACTGGGATGGAATGAAATCCCTGCAAGAATAGTAAATGACTCCTTAGATGTTTGTTATGAAATGGCTCTTGCAGAGAATGAGAAGCGAAAAAGTCTCAATCCATGGGAAGTTGGTAAGGCTATAGTTTACCTCCGGAAAGAGAAAAAAAAGACTGCGGAAGAAGTCGCTGTGATTTTGGGATATTCCGAACGCTATATAAAACAATTAAGTTCGATAGCACGTTTAGACCAGAAGTCAGTGGAAGAGCTGATGAAATCAGGCAGAGATGCTTCCATAAAAAACCTAGAAAATCTCTTAAAAGACAAAGAGGGTAGGGGGGGTGAAGTGATTTCACCCCCGGGCAAACGGATAAAAGATTCCAAGGTATCCGTAGATTTAAACATACTCCCTCCCAAAAAAAGAGAGGCGTTTATTAGGGATTTACATCTCTTGAAAAAGAGATATGGGCTGATTTAAAAATCAATTATGATTAATTGGAGGAAAGATTGCGAAGAGAGTTAAAGCTGAACTCATTTAGAGATTTAGAACAAGAAATAGAAAAAATAGAAAAGGCCGTGGGGCTAAAAACAACTGGAGTTTGGTCAGTTTATCAAATACTCCAGCATTTAACAGATATGCTTCATGGATCAATGCATGGATTTCCCAAGCATCAGCCTAAAATTGTTAGGATGACTGTTGGAAAATATATGTATAAAAAGATCATCAAATCGGGAATGATGAGACAGGGATATCCAAATGCCAGTGCACCTGCAAAAAGAGAAGATGCTCCCATACAACCTGCAATTCAGAGATTGAGATCGATGATTACTGAATTTGAAAATTTTAATGGTCATATGGCAATGCATCCTTTTTTTGATAGATTGAACAAAGAAGAATGGACTAATCTTCATCTCATTCATTTTTCATTACATCTCAGTTTTATAGCCGATTTAAATTCATTGGTAGCAGAGAAAGTTGTTCCGTCCACAGAGGCAACAGATAAAATAGAAGAGCCAAAAACAGTTACCATAGAAGAAGAAATATCTCCTGCATCGGAAGCAAAAAAAGAAGATCAGACAGAATCTACAAAAGATCAGGATGAAGATATTGAACAAGCAGAAGTCGTGGTGAAAGTCAGAGAAGAAGTTGTCTCACCAGTCATTGAAACTCCTGTTACAAATACTGAAGCAAAAAAATCTGAATCAAAAACTACCTCTTCTAAAAAAACAGTCTCAAAAAAACAAGAGCCTATTGCTAAAAAGAAAGAGCCAGTAGCAAAGAAAAAAGAACCAATCTCTAAGAAGAAAGAGCCTATCGCCAAGAAAAAAGTAACCGTTTCTAAGAAAAAAGAAGTGGTAGCTAAAAAGAAAGCAGTACAGGCTCCACCGGCAAAGAAAAAACCAGCAACCAAAAAAAAGTAGTAAATATATTTACTATATTCAATTATTTGATTATTGTCCAGTCCGGGCAATAATCAAAGATGATATTTTTTTATATAATTCCCCTATACCCAGGGGTATTGAAATATTTAGTACAAGTATTATAAAATAAGAAATATATTTCCCTCCTAAACTGAATGGATCAAATGCATGTAAGATATGAATTAAAATCGGATGTGCCAAAAAAATAAAGAGGCTATTTTTTCCAATGTGACTTAAGATTTGATTAAAAATTTTAATCGCTCTATTATTAGATTTCTCAAGTTTAATTCCAAGATTTAGGAGAATTAAAAAGGAGACAATAGGATAGAAAATAAAATGGTTAGAAAACCCAAATCGAGTTTGGATGGTTGTGAAGATTATATAGAGAATATAGATTCCTGTAAGGACGTATAAACTGATTTTGATTTTTCTTTGATTAAAAAAATCAGAGTACAAGAGTGGACTTGAAAGAATAGGCCCAGTAAAAATTCCCAACACAAAGAAAAATATAAAATTGGAAAACAAGAAAGGTTCTATTCTTTTTAAGTTTTCTCCTTCGGGAAAAAAATGATTAGAGGCAAGATTTAAGATAAGTGCAGAAAATAGAATACCATAACGGAGATTTGAACTCCAAAGATGATTTTCTTTAAAAAAGATAGAGTAAAAAAAGTAAAATTGTAAAAGTAGAGGAACATAGTAGTAAGGTTCAAATATACTTCCAGAAAAATAACGTATTATAAAATCAGAACTCCAGCCATCAGTGGGTGGATACTTTGTAAAATATCCCCCCATACAGAAGATGGAGTAGGGGAGTATTAGATGGATTAGTCTTGCTTTCCAAAATTCTTTCTTTCCTTTCCATGATAAAAAAATACCCGAGGAAAGAATAAATGTAGGAACGGAAAAACGGGAAATGTTTGCTACGGCTCTGGAGAAGATTGTAATACTATCCTCGGGATGGTAGTACAGGATATAGGAGTCCACATGTATTAAAACTATTCCACACATAGCGAGTCCCCTTAAAATATCAATAGCCTGACTTCTCTCTTTTGAATTGGATGGGGTTTGACTTTTGGTTTTTCCTATTAATAATTCTCTAAATGAATTCTGTAATAGGAGAATAAGTAAAAAGAATAGTCCGATTATTTCGGATTTTTGTGCAGGGGTAGTATCCATTGGTATCTCCCGAAAATTAAAAATAATAAAATGATATGGGTATATCGAATTACCTTTTTTAGGCTTCTAATTTTTGTAATTGTCGAAAATTAAAATACTACTGCTTTTTGGATTCAAATTGAAAAACCAAAAAGCTGTTTTGAATAGCGTATAAAAAAATGGCATCGATTGTCACAGTTAAAACAGGAAAAATAATTTTTCAAGAAGGGGACAAGGGAGTCTCTATGTACATCGTTCTTGAGGGATCAGTTGAAATTTATGTGGTTCTCAAGGGCAAAGAGGTCAGTCTCTCTACTATGAAAGTAGGGGATTTTTTTGGAGAGATGGCATTGTTTAGAGATAAGCCCCGGAGTGCCTGTGCAAGGGTCATTCAAGATGTGCGTATGGCTGTAATTGAAAACAAACCACAATTGGAAAAATTTCTAGTAGATAATCCCCTTTTTGCCTCCAAAATGGTAAATATTATGGCTCAGAGACTGGCATCTACCAACGATATGCTATTTCAAAAAATCAACGAATTGTCTGCCCGAAAAGCAGAGTTTTAAATTGAATCTCTTATTGCGACTCGAACAGGGAGGAAGCGGAATGTACTTTCTGCTTTTAGTCTCTATACTTGTGTTTGGGATTGTTTTGGATCTTTCTTATTTTCATTTTCAATATATTAAAATTATCAACCAATCTTTCAAAGAAAAGAAATTGCCCTTCACCATTCAAGAGTGGGAAATTATTTATTTCTTTCGGGAAAGAGAAATTCTCTGGTTGGGAAACCTAGCTGGAATTTCTACACTTTTAGGACTTTTGGGGACAGTTCTGGGAATTCACTCTGCCTTTGAAAGTATGAAACTATTTAAACAGGCTTCTCCAGAAATTTTTGCTGGAGGAATTAGCCAGGCTCTTCTAACAACAATTTACGGATTGATGATTGCCATACCTTCTATTCTCTTCATGCATGTTTTTCGAAATTTTTTGGATTCTCTCGATAAACGTGTAGAGGGGATATTTAGAGAAATGCTTTAAAGATTATCTTTCTTTAAAATACTGGAAGGAATTGAGTATCTGGAAAGGATTTTTAAATGAGAAAAGCTAAAGTTGCTGTTTTGGGTGCCACTGGATCTGTTGGTCAAAGATTTATTGAATTACTAGAAAATCATGAATATTTTGAAGTTACCCATTTGGGAGCTTCTGATAGAAGTGCGGGTAATTTTTACGGGGATGTAATGGCATCCCGTTGGAAAGTATCTTCTCATATTCCGCCCTACGCCAAAAAAATGAAAGTGGTAACCTGTAAACCTTCGGAAACTCCCGATGTAGATTTAGTTTTCAGCGGTCTGGACAGTGACGTTGCGGGTGAGATTGAAATGAATTACGCAAAAGCCGGTGTAATGGTTATCTCCAATGCAAAAAATTATAGAATGCAGGAAGATGTTCCTATTTTAAGTGCGGAAGTCAATCCAGATCATCTCGATGTTCTTTCCTTTCAAAAAACACCGGGAAAAATTATTACTAATTCAAACTGTACGATCATGGGAGTGACAATTACACTCAAACCCCTCATGGAAAATTTTGGAATTGAAAGCCTCTATGTTGTATCTATGCAGGCAGTCTCTGGGGCAGGTTACCCCGGAGTACCTTCAATGGATATTTTAGGAAATGTTATTCCCTACATTAGTGGGGAAGAATCGAAAGTGGAAACAGAACCACAAAAGTGTCTGGGTAAAATAGAGGGCGGAAAAATTGTTTCTGCAGGATTTGCTACTTCTGCCCATTGCAATCGGGTTCCCGTTATTGATGGACACACTGTTTGTGTTTCAGTAAAGTTATCTAAAAAAACAACAGAGTTTGAAATCAAGAAAGTATGGGCAGATTTTTTAGGAGAACCCCAAAAATTGGGTCTCCCCTCAGCTCCCGCTGTAGTTATTGATTATAAAGAAGAAATAGATCGCCCGCAACCGAGAATTGACTTGAATTCGGGAAGGGGGATGACTACAACTGTAGGAAGACTCCGCCCCGATCCACTGTTTGATTTTAAATATGTGGTACTCAGTCACAATACGATTCGTGGGGCGGCGGGAGCGGCTATTTTGAATGCAGAACTTGTTTATAAAAAAGGGTTATTAAAAGTAGATTAATTTTGTTAGAACCGGGGAAAAATATTTATAAAATTTTAGACTATGCTTCTGCACTTGATGTAGTACAGAGTATGGAAGCAAAAGATAATAAGAATAAAGGTATCGTACGTTTATTCTTTAGTATTGCTACCTGGTCTGAAAAATATATTACAAATAAGTTACTACCCAATGTAATGGTCCTGGCTAAAGATGCCACCTTAGAAGAATCCAGGGTAGAGAGTTTTTTAGTTGATCTAGCTTTTAGAAGCCTAATTCCAATAGTAAAAAAAATTACTACTGTTGAATATGATCCATCATCAAACATAAGAAGTGAGTATCTTCATAAAATTTTAGCTCGAAATACAGTATTTTTAAGACCTCCTGCGATTGATGGGGATTCCTCTGAAAGAATATTGAATATGTGCAATGAAGTCAGTGTAAATACAATCAAAAGAGGATTATCTGTAAATCGTATTCCACACTCTGGAGAAAATTTCAAGCAATTTATTTTCAATAAAGTAAATGAAAATAAATTAAGTGAAACATATGCCTCATGGGATATATCACAATTATTTAATTGTAAGTATGACACTACCAAGAATATGAAAGAAGAAACATTTAATATTCATCTAAAGCCAATTTTAAAAATGCTGAATCAGGATAAAAGTTTACTATTTTTTCGAAATGAGAAAGCTCCTAAGATTTCTAATAAATCTATTTTTCTCTACAATGATCCTGAAGAAATTATAGAAAGAAAAAATATATACTTTGATTTTATACTAGAAACTATTATTCCCAATTTTATAAAAATTGGTATTCTCAGTCCTCCCACAGAAGAGCAACTTTCTAAACCGAAGGTAATTGCGGAAACAGTCTTAAAATTCATGGATGGGAATTTTGGAGATCAAAAGACTCTCGTTGAAGAATTGATCATACTCGAGAATCATCTTGAGCATTATAAACAAGAGATGGTGCAGAAAGAATTAACTGAAAAAGCCCAAGAAATCTTAAAATATTTAGAAGGTGCCGGTAAAATCTGTAAGGTAAAAAACCTACGATTAAATGACGAGGCATTACCCAAAGAGGTAGTCTCTTCACTTATCTCTAATTCAAATTTATGCTATGTAGAGCATGAAGATAACGGTGTGTATCACCAATATTTGCTACACAAGACCGCATTAAAGGAAGCTATATACTTAGCAAAGAGACTTTTTGAAGAAACTGGAAATGATTTTGAAATTAGAATTCTCAGTAGAATGCATATTATGGATTTTTTAGATGATATTCAAAAGAAAAATTTTATAGAAGTTGAGCATTACAGTTTTTTTAAATATCTGAATATCTTTATACGTATTTGGAGAAGCTTTACAGGCAATGTTCATGTTTCTGAAATAGAAGCTGAAAAGCTAAAGATGAAATACGAAGTCAATCAAAAGAAGAAAATCGATATATTAAAAGCTAAGGAAATTGATGAGGAAACCGCACGTAGGGTAGAAGAAAAATTAAAATCAATAAAGGCAGATGATTCTAACGTAACTACTCCTTCTGCAAAGAAAACAAAGAAAGATCCAAAAGAGGAAGAAAGCCTTAAGTCTACATATAAAAAAATTGCATCCATTTTAGACTCTGCATGGGATAGGGAAATTTATCCTGATAGAGAGTTTTTGGTAAGTTCATACGATGAACCCATTACAGAAGAAGAGCTTTTAGATATATTAAAGAAAAATTTTAGTAAAGAAATTCTTTCCTTTCAAATTAAAACAGCTCAGAATCCACCTAAGTATAAGTGGCCCATATTGGTTACAAAAGAATATTTGAAAAAAAATGGTAGTACGTTATTAGAAAAAGCAAAATTTGAGCACGATAAAGAAAAGAAGTCTTCCATTCCAAACCAAGAACGATTTGATTTATACTCATCATTAGAAGAATTTATAGAAAGGATAATTAAAAAAATTTAATATGGCAATAGCTACAAAATTTCGTAAGACAAAAATTATATGTACGATCGGGCCTGCTACTATGTCTTCTGAGATGATTGAAAAATTAGCTCTCGCGGGAATGAATATAGCTCGATTAAACATGTCGCATGGGGATCACAAGTTTCATGGGGATGTCATCAAAAAAATTAAAAACATAAATCGTAAACTAAAACACCCCATTGCGATACTTTTAGATACCCAGGGACCCGAGATAAGAACGGGGGATGTAAATGCCGAACTAGATTTAAAAATTGGGGAGATCTTTACTTTTCATATAATTCCCGGATTGGAATCAGAAGCGAAGTCTGTATTTGTAAATTATAGTGATATAGTGAATGATCTAAAAGAGGGAGATAAGGTCACTGTTGATAATGGGCTTATTAATCTTGTAGTACTCGAAAAAAAAGAAAAAGAACTGGTCTGTCGTGTTCTAGATGGTGGGAAGCTAGGTAGCAGAAAACATATAAATTTACCAGGAATTAGAGTCAATTTACCTTCTATTACTGCTAAAGATAAGAGGGACATTTTATTTGGATTAGAGCAGGATATTGATTTTGTAGCTTTATCGTTTGTCAGAACACCCCAAGATGTTTTGGAGTTACGGAAGTTTATTGAAGATAACAATGGACATGCTCGAATTGTTTCCAAAATAGAAGATCAGGAAGCAGTTAAATATTATAAACAAATCATTGAAGTTTCCGATGGTGTGATGATTGCTCGGGGAGATCTTGGAGTAGAAGTTGAAATACAGGAACTTCCTATAATACAGAGAAAAATTATCAAAGAATGCGCAATACAAGGGAAACCTGTGATTGTAGCTACCCACCTTCTAGAAAGTATGATACAGTTTCCTTCTCCCACAAGGGCGGAAGTCACCGATGTTGCGAATGCTGTATTTGAAGAGTCGGATGCCATTATGCTTTCAGGAGAAACAGCAAGTGGAAAATATCCTGAAAAGTGCGTAGAAATGCTCAACAAAATTGCTCTTAGAGTGGAAAATTCTGGTGGTGGAGTGGGGTATATCAAAGAAAGAGTTCCCCGTAACCAAAAAGAAGAGCTTGCTAAAGCCGCGGCTTTGTTGGCGGATTCACTAAAAGTTCCTGCTGTGATAGTTATAACCAGACGGGGTACTACGGCAATGAACCTTGCAGGATTTCATCCTGAATATCCAGTAATACATGCTTTCACTAACATGACTTCTGTAAGAAGAAAGTTATGGTTACATAGGGGTATTTTGCCTTACAGAATGGATTTTTCAAGTGATCCTGAGAAGACCATTATTGCCGCGATTGATACGATTAAAAAAAATGACATGGTTTCTGTGGGCGATAAAGTCGTTATATTGTCTGACATTATCGCCGGTACCGATAGGGTTGAAACTATTCAAATTAGAGAAGTCAAATAGGGGTTATATTATGGAAGTAGCCGAAAAAAAAGTAAAAGTTTTAATCGCTGATGATCATGAAATTTTTCTCTTAGGATTGGCTTATTTATTAAAACAGAATCAAATTTTTGATCTTGTAGGAAAAATTCTAGAGCCCAATGAGATTCTTACCATGGTTGAATTAAAAAAGCCAGATTTACTGATAATTGATTTTTTAATGCCCGGAACCAATGGATTGGATATAATTGTGAAAGCAAAGTCAAAAATTCCAAATTTAAAAACTATTATTATATCTAATATAAGTGATGAAAAAGTGATACAACTTTGCAAGGATTCGGGTATAGATGGATTTGTAGCCAAGTATGAACCTAAAGATATTCTTTTAAATGCAATTGAAACCGTAATCAAGGGTGGAACTTATTTCACAAAGAAAATAGGCAGTATGCCAGATTTTGAAAAGATAAGAAACTCTAAGATGAATCCTTTTCATCGGTTGAGTCCTAAGGAATTAGAATTTATCAGTTATTTTACAAATGGATTAACTTATACAGAGATTGCTGAAAAAATGGATATCAGTGACAGAACTGTGAATACTCATAGGGTAAATGTAACGCGAAAATTGGGAAAACTAACTTTAGGTGAGTTAATCAATCTCGCTAAAACTTGGGGGATTGCTATTAATTAGTTTTAGACTTATCACTTTTTGGTTTGTATGTGTCATACATACTTAAAACGAATGCTTCAATTTTTTGAGGAATCCCGAGAGCTACAATAGTTTCAATGATAATCTTTGTATAATTTACCTTGGTTTCCAGACGCATTACATCTAGTTTCAATTCCATTCTTTTAGTATATAGGAGAAGTTCCAACTCTTCGAGACTCATATCATGAGGATTTTTGTGATACTCTTCTGATTGTTCTTCAAATGGATTTAAGGGAATTTTTTGCTTCATTTTTAAATTGAAATCCTTCTAATTACTACAGCAATGAATATACTCGAAAAAGTAAAAAGACCCAATCCTAAACTGAGAGATGCAAGTGATTGATTTTGCTGAAATACATTTAATAACGCAATGTAAAGGCTATAAATGATAAAACCTATTCCTGTAAAATTGAGGAGTGCCAAATAAATAAGAAGTAATACAAATATAAGAGTATCCCGAATACTTTGATTGAGAGACTTTCGTAGATAAATAAATAATATTTCAAAATAAGAAAAAACATGATCTAAGACCTGAAGAAATTGCTCAATTAAGCCTCTCTTTTCAGGTCTTTTCTTTTTTGCTCTGGGAAGTTTATTTTTAGACAAACTAATCTTCGCGATTTCTTCTCAAAAGAATTCCGAGTAGAACTCCTACTCCTAACCCAATACCCAATCCTATAAGGGTTGATTTTTGTGGATTATTAGAAATATACTCTCCAGCTTCGTCTATCACTTGTTTAGCTTTAGTTCCAGCATTGTCACCAATTTGTTTTATCTTTTCTGATATATCTGATACTTGTTCCAAGTAATGCTCCCTCGCCCTTTTATTAATATTTTTTGATTCAGCCTCTAATTCTTTCAGCTCTGATTCTAGTTTCGTAGATGGTTCCATATATGTAGTTTAGACTCCAGTATTTTATCTATCAAATATAAAATTAAAATATTTTATAAAAAAAGCTAGGACTTGTCGCTATTTTAGGTTTAGAAAGAATAATTACTTTCCAGGGTATCCATTTTTAATATTTGATTTTTTCCATTGAAAGATACCAGAAGCAAGGTTCCAAATTCTAAGGTTTCAATTTTTATTTCTTCTAATTTGTTATTCTTTTTTATAAACAATTTTCCGGGCTCTTCTTTGAGGGCGATAAATGAGTGGGATCGATTGTCCTTAGAGATAGAAATAGTGAGTTCATTTCCACTGTGGGTTTTAGATATTTTTGTTCCATCTTCTAAAATTTCAATTTCAACTTTTGCGTTTGATTCTCCCCCAAGAGGATTTTTATCCGTCCAAAATTCCACTAAATTTAAAAAAACAACATCTAACACTATTGCCCCGGGATAGATTGGAACGACTGCCATTAAGATCATAAATAAAGACTTAAATGCTCCATTCACTTTCCCTTCCCCCACATTGATTTGAGCATTGATTCCATGTACTTTTTGCAAGAGGGTAAACTTTCCAAAACAATTAGAGGTAAATAAAAGAGAAAAAAGAAGAACTCCCGTAATAATATTATGTAGCATTAGTAACTCCTTAGAGTAAATAACGGCAGAAATTAAAATCTTCTTCTAGTAAAACCTCCCTTGGAATATGATTTACAGGAATTTTGACTGGAGAATTGTAATGGAGAATGAAGATCCCTAGAATTAATTTAGGCAGAAAACCGACCTACAGGAAACTCAATATTGAAGCAGACTTTTTGTCAATTTTCAGAAAAATAGAAAAATCTGTTGAAAATTGCTTTTTTTTGGAGTCTTTAGAGAAAGATAGCTACAATTCACGGTATTCTATTTTGGGTTTTCTACCCGAGAGTATGGTTATAGCCAGGGAAAATACCCTTATTTTAGATGGTGAGAGCTTTTCAGTGGACAATCCCTACTGGAGCTTAAGAGACATAATGCCAGAGACAGCCCTTTCTAGAGATTATGCGGGGGGTTTGGTTGGGTTTTTGTCCTATGAGGCGATGAATTATTTTGAATCGAGTCTGGAGCTTCCCTATGATGGTCGCTTCCCTCAGTTCCAGTTTGGAGTGTATAAGGATGGCCTTGTTAGGGATAAGATTACTGGTGAGACGTATTATTTTTATTATGAAAACTCCCGAATGGAGGAGATTGAAAATTGGATTTTTTCAGGAGAATTGCCCACAGACTCTTATAAACTGAGCCTCAAAAAAAAGGGCTATTCCATGAGTGAATCCGAGCATGAGAAGAATGTAAAATCGATTCTCGAAGAAATTAGATCAGGTAATACATTTCAATGTCAGTTAGGATTTAAAACGGAGTATGAGATACATGGTGATTCCATGCTACTCTATCTTAAATTACGGGAAGTGAATCCTTCCCCACATATGTATTACATAAAATTTGGAGATATATGTTTAATTGGGGCAAGTCCCGAGCTTTTATTTCGTCTTCACAATGGAGAGATGGAAACATTTCCTCTAGCAGGCTCCATTAGAAGAGGGGGGACGGAAACGGAAGATACTCTCTATGCAAGAACTCTTTTGAGGGATCCAAAAGAAATAGCGGAGCACAATATGCTTGTGGATTTGCATAGAAATGATCTCGGAAGGGTTGCCCAATTCGGAACGGTAAAAGTAAGAAAATTAATGGATATAAAAAAATTCAGTCATATTCAACATATTTCCAGTGAAGTGACGGGAATCTTACAAAAAGGGGAAGACATGTTTTCGGGACTAGCGTCATCATTTCCAGCAGGAACATTGTCAGGAGCTCCCAAGATTGAATCTATGAAACTTATTCGAAATACAGAAAAAAAACCCAGAGGAATATATGGTGGGGCAGTTGGGCATTTTGGTTTCAATGGGAATTGTACTTTTGCGATACCAATTCGGTCTTTATTCATAGCAGGAAATTATGCCTATTCTCAGGCTTCTGGGGGGATTGTGTACGATTCTACACCTGAAAATGAATATGATGAAATTAGAAGAAAGTCTGCCGCTATTGAAAAAGTAATGGAGTCGTTTTTATGAAAGTACTATTAATAGATAATTATGATTCATTTACATATAACTTATACCAGTATGTAGGAGAAATTTTATCAGGAACCTTGAAAGAATTTACTCTCGATGTAGTACGAAATGATGAATCTACAATTGAAGAGATAGTATCCAAAAAATATGATAGAATCATAATATCTCCGGGACCTGGGGATCCGAAAGATAAAGAATATTTTGGAGTTTGCTCAGAAGTGATACTAGTTTTAGGAAAATCTATTCCCGTATTGGGAGTGTGTCTGGGAATGCAGGGGATTGCTCATTATTTTGGGGGTAGGGTAGTACGTGCTTTTGTTCCCAAGCATGGAAAAACGGATAAAATTTCCCATGATTCAAAAGGTGTATTTCAAAACTTACCTCAGGATATTGATGTAATGAGATATCACTCTCTTATCGCAGAGGAAGTAAGTTTACCAGATTGTTTAGAAATCACAGCTAGGGTCAATTCCGATACTGCAAAAGAAATAATGGGTCTTCGACATAAATCATATCCTATAGAGGGAATTCAGTTTCATCCCGAATCTTTTGCAACTGAGGGGGGAATGAAAATGATTGAGAACTTTATTTTTAAACCTTATGGCATTTAAAAGGAAATTCCAATAAAAACTTGACTTAATTTATCTTAGTGGGCTAATTTTGATGTTATAATGAAAGAGTCCATAGAAGCACAAAATAATTTAATATGGTTTTTAAAACAATATTTTCGCTATGAGATAAGGGGACTAGAGAAGCTCGATTCCTTATCTGCTACTAAGAGTCCTTATATGTTATTGGGAAACCATAGTGTTAATTTTATAGATCCACTTCTTTTGATTCATTCCGTGTATGACAGATTTAAGGTAGCTCCCAGTCCAATAGGGTACTCCAGTTTTTTGCTAGAAAACCCTATTATGAGGGGATTTGCAGACAAGTACGATATTATCAGCCATAGAGATTTTAGAAAAATAAATACAACTTTCAAAAACAAAAAATCAATTTTGGCATATCCCGGAGGATATGAGGAAGGTGTACTTAGAAATTTCACAAAAGAGCCTTATAAATTGAAGTGGAGAGAAAAAGTTGGCTTTATAAAAATAATTATAAATCATAATATACCCATAGTTTTTGTAGCAAAAATTGGGGCAGATGAACTTGTAACACAAAGTAATGCAGTGAAAATGCCTTCAATATCCAGAAAAATATTCGGAATGGTGGATGAAATTTTTGAGGAAGCTCTCCAAATGTGGACAGTTGCTATTCATCCTCCTATAAAAGTAACCCATATAATAACAGATCCAATTTATCCTTCTCAATTTATAAGTAAAAAAGGAGTACGTATGACGAGAGAGGAAACCTTGGAATCTTTATTAAAACTCGAAGAAATTTGTCAGTTACGATTAGATCATTTTATAGAGAACAGACATCTTTTAGAGGATGACATAGATAAATTTATTAAGAAGTTTATCTATGATTCTAGAAATTATGGGTTGTAGTATAAGTTGTATAACATAAAACGAAGATTTTTTATCTAACTCCCCGACAAACTTGCTCTGTTTCTGAAGTGATAGCTCCCTTACCAGAAAGGAGTTTACGTTTAGTAGATTGTGTCAATTCTCGAATGTAGTCCAGTGTAGAGGAATAGGGATCTCCTATTTCTATTTGTAAATACGGAAATACTTTTGCTGTAACATAGATAGTAAGACAATTTCTTTTTAATTCATCATTCCAGGCAGGCAGATAGTCCTTTTCTATCCCTGTCTTACGTTTTGATTCTTTTGCTAAGGATGATTGGATAGAAGTAAGTGCTGGTGAGGGTGGAAGGGGTCGAGTGTTTAAGCTGGACTCCAATTTTCGAAAGCGGGTAATATATTCATCGAGACGATTAGATTCATAGAGAAGATTTAGCGATTCTGCATAGACAAGATTGAGACTCGCATAGGAATTATCTGAGAGAGAAGTGTAGTACATTTTACCATTGGCAGACCGACTTTCTCGATTGAGAGTGCCCACAAAAGATTCCAATTGTGGGAGAAGGACTTCTTCAGTTTCTTGCAAACTCCAGTTTTTTTCAGTTTGTCTGGCAAAATTGGGATAGGAATCATATAAGGGATATAGTACAGAAAGATCATATCGAAAGGAGATGTCTAATGGTTCTTTGAGATTATTAGATTTGGCATATTCAATAGATGTTAAGTAGAGAGAGCCTGCTTCCGAATAATTTTTATTTTTTAAATATTGATCTCCCTTTGAAATGTATTGCATAAGTACATCTACTTTATTATTTACATCTTTATTAAATTGAATTAGATCGGGAATTTGAGGAGGAATATTTACGGGGAAAGGGAGGGATTTATTGTACGACGCATTTCCTCCTATAGGAGGAGCTGATCTATCATCCATATTATAGGCTGGGTTATTTATATACTTTGCAATCTCTTTTGTGTAAAATGATTTTTGTTTTTCATAAAAAGATTTTTGGAGATTGGACTTAATTCCCACTTCAAAAGTATCAGGATCCCGCTTGGTTACTTTTAAAGAGAGAAAGTATTGATTTGCCAGGACTTTTAGCTCTCCCGTGATGATTTCTTCAGCTCCAAAGGAATTGGATATCTCCTGTAAACATCTGGTTTCATCGCAACCTAGCATCTGTTGTTTTTTTAGCTTTTCATTGAGATCCTTGATGGTATCTTCATCTACGAGTTCAAAATTGGAATCTTTAGCATAGATTTCTTTAAGCCCCCGACGAAATTCTTCAGCCAATTTGGGTTCGTTAGATTTTAGCTCTAAAAAATATATTTTTTTGGGAAGTGAAAATAAAGAAAAGTTCCAGAGAGAAAGAAAGGAGAAAAGAGTAAGGAATAAATTAAAGTTTATTTTCATAAGAGGTCACTTCTTCTTTTTTTGGGGGGCTTGTGTGCTGGGAATTTCTGAAGACTTTTCAATTGGAGGTACTACTGTATGATCCCAAATGGAATAAAATGGGGACTGTTCTACTGATGATATATTTTGTGAGGAAGAGCAATAACTAAATTGAGTAAATAGAACAATAGCAAATAGTAAGTTAGTATTTTTGAGCATCTCGAGTTGTCCTATAATAGTTTTCTAAATCGGGAGAAATATAGTCTTTTTCTCTTTGGAGTATTGACTCTGCCTCTTCAAGTAAAGTTTTTGAGAGGATCAATGCGGCATCGGCATCCTCTTTTCTTGTTCTGCGTACGCTGTAAGAGTAACTGTATTGAGCTTTTGAAGTATCACACAAGCTCTTGATTTTATTTTCTACAAAGCGTTTCCCAACAGTGTCTGTTTCATTTTTTTTGGATAGAACAGTGTTGTAAAGTAGGGAGGCCTTTTGTTTTTCTATAGATGTGAGTTTTTCTAAATAGGAAAATGCTTTCTGGAAATTCTCTTTTGCGGGTGAAAACTGTGTACTACGATAGAATTTATCTCCAATTCCTTCATAGGTACGGGCAATTCGAGTGAGGATTGGATAGGGGAGTTCCTGAGGGATAAAATCTTGTCTGTATTGCAAAAGCTCACTATAAAGAGATTCATAAGTTGAGAGGGCAGTATCATTAGAGATATTACCCTTTGATAGAGAAAGATCAATTTCTTTTAATTTAGAAGTGTAATGTAATAATAAACTCCCCTTAGCACGAGAAAGAATGGTTTCTTTGAGAGGAGAAATTTCGCGAGATTCTAAAGAGAGACCTTTTTCTACTGATTTATAAATACTAAAAAAAAGATCCGCACTCTCCTTTGTTTTTCCATTTTTTCTAAGTTCCAATGCGTCCTCGATAGGCTCCTTAAGGGCTTCCCAGATAATTTTATTTTTGAGGGGAATGGATTCGAGATAGAGCTCAGAAATAGGCTTCTCTTTATTTGTGATACCCGCAAGGTCTTCTAAATTAGAAAGGGCGGTCGGAGCATTTTTTCGATTGATTGTATAACTTGCTTCTATGAGTTTTTTAGCAGACTCATTTAAAAAATAATCCAGTTGGGAATTTTCAAACTCCTCACTTACTTGGGATTTTAAAGTCTGCGTAAAGTCCAGATCATCTTTGCGGGTTTTTTTAAAATCAAATTTGATTTTATTTCCATCTACTGTGATACTTCCAGAAATTAATTCTTTGGCATCGATTGCCTGAGAGAGTTCTTGAATACAAATATCTTCACTACATCCCGCCATCTGCATCTTCTGGAGTTTTTTAGAGAGATCCTGGATGGAATCGTCATCCATGATTTTATATTTGCCGGGATAGTTTTTTAGGATAGATAAAACCATCCCATTTCGAACCCTGCCTTCCATTTCCTTATCATTGGTGCCAATGACTTTGAAATGGAAAATATATATCTTTTCTTCTGAAAAGAGGGGTGCTGAAAAAAATAAAAAGCTGAGAAAGATTTTAAAAATTATGTCTTTTTTTATCATTTAAACTCCATTTAGACTTTTTCCCTAGGCGAATTTCAGGGATATTATGGCATTTTTCTTTACAAATTGAGTTTTTACAAATAGAAGTTTAAGTCAAGGAAATCTTGAAGACTCAGGTATTTACAAAATTCCATTCTCTTTTAGTTGCGATTCCGAAAGTCCCGAGATTCTGAGAATCTTTTCTAGAGAATCCCCTTCATCCCACATTTTTCGTGCAGTTTCAAGTGCTTTTTTTAGTTCCCCTCTAAGCTCACCTTCCTCTCTACCTTCTTCTAAAGCCCTTTCATACAAGGTTAAAGTTTTTTGTTTTCCCATAATCGTCTCCTCAACACCAAATAAAATTATACCCTATAAACTATCAAGCCCGGTTGGTGAGCCTGCCGAACCACAATTCTTTTTGCTTCTTCCATAGAATTTAAGATTTCCTTGATTTTACCCCAACCCTCTATGAATTCTTCCCAAGGGTCTCGAATGATTTTCAAAAGCAACAATCCTGCTCTTAATTCAAGATTCATGAAATCCCTTACTGGGTCTATTTTTTGAAGATCAAAGATTAAGAATTCCTCTTTAGTTCCAGACAAAATAGGATTGCTAAGTTTTCTTATTTCTTCAAATTCACTCTCGATATCCCAATTATCCAGCCCTTGATAAAACAGAACGGGAATGATAGAAGATAATTTACCAAACTCTTTCTTTTGCCATTTGTGAATGACTTGCTTGTACTTCATCATCTGGATATGGAAATCACTAGATCTTCTTGACTTGTGTTCTAAGAGAAAATATAGTTTCTCATCAGAATTCCGAATGGGAATTTCATAGAGAATGTCGTACAATAATTTCTTTTTTCGATAGTAGATATCCTGAATGATACCTATATACTCTAACTCCAGCAGTTTCGATTTCTCTTTCAGAAGGAATCGAAAAAATTCGATCGCACAGTCTATTCTTAGAAAGAGGATTTTCCAGAATATATCATGGTAGTCGGGCATTGTTATCTCCTACCTATATATGTAAAAAAAAGTAGGGAAT
>CANGZW010000016.1 GCA_947458405.1 Leptospiraceae bacterium | reverse complement strand
TGGAATAATTAGTGGAGGTCTTCCAACTCAATAGTTGTGAGGTATAATTATGGAATCAATTAAGTCACCTGGTATTATTTTTTATTTATCTTATTTTTATGCGTATTACATACCTATCATATTATATGTAATTTGGTTGCCAATATCCCTTTACGACCTTGGTAAAAGAGAGAATATTTCTAAAGCAGTTTCAATAATATGGACTTGTTTTATTATAATTGTTCCGTGGATAGGAAGCCTTGTTTATCTTTTAGCGGGAAAATCGGGGATTCCATTGCACTTTAGATTAGGATTAACACTTCCGGGGATTATTTTGGTTATCTTATTTTCCTTATTCTCTACATTTACTTCAACCTGAAATGGATAGGAAAAATTTTCTCCAATGGCTTGGGATTGGAGGAACTTTTTTTAGTTGTGGATATTTTTTAAATAAGAAAAGTCCATCAATACCACAAGAATTTTGTCAGACTCCAACTGAAAGAAAAGATCCAACTCCAATATCATATTTATCTTCCGAAGGAAGACCGGGTTATAACCTTTCTCCGAATGCATATGGAGGAATGGTTCATGCACCCCTGTACTTAAAAGAAGACTATGGAAAAAGATTTTACTTTCAACCGGGAAAGATTCAAAAAAATTCAAATGATTTAGAGATTAGCTCCTATAATTTAAATTTAAGTATTGCACATGGTATAACAACATCAGCCTGGACATTTAATGGAATTGTTCCGGGTCCAATTCTTAGGTATAAGGTTGGTGACTCAATAAAGATAAAATTTATTAATAAAACTAATGATATTCATTCTCTTCATTTTCATGGAAATCATAATCCTACAATGGATGGCTGGGAGGGAGTTCCTGCATTTAGTGAATTTGAATATTCTTTAGAATGTGATCCCCCTGGAGTACATCCGTATCACTGTCACGTTCCGCCCATCGCAAAACATATTTCAAAAGGATTATATGGTGTTTTGATTATTGATCCTTTAGAAGAGAGAAAGCCAGCTCATGAATTTGTTTTAGTTCTCTCTGGTTGGGACCTTGAAAATCGGTCGAGAAATGATATTTATACTTGGAATGGTATTGCAGGCTATTATGAAAGATTTCCTATCAAAGTTCCTGTAGGAGAAAGAGTGCGACTATATGTAATTAATATGTTAGAATATGATAGCCTCATGACTTTTCATCTGCATGGCAGAACATTTGATATTTTTAAATCAATGAAATCTAAGATTCCCGATGGACATTCAGATGTGGTTTGTTTGGGTCCTACAGAAAGGGCTATTCTTGAGTTTACACTTGAAAAAAAAGGTAGATATATGTTTCATCCACACGAATCTAGAATGGCTGAAAAAGGAGCGATGGGTTGGATAGTTGGTATATGAAATATATATTAAATATTTATATATTAATTATTATTCTATTTCTGAATTGTAGCGAAAAAAATATTTTAGATGATGCAAAATTAATTCCATTTACAACTCACCAGAGTAGGAAATTTTATTTTTCCGAAATGGACAATAAGAATTTTGTACTATATTTTGGGTTTTCTCATTGTGTGGATAAGTGTCCATTTGCACTTTCTACTCTTTCAAAAACATTGAATGAAGTAGCAGATAAATCTATTTACGGAGTTTTTGTTAGTTTGGATCCTTTAAGAGATGATCCAAAAAAAATAAATGGATTTATAAAGTTACATCCTGCGATAAATCTAATAGGATTAACAGGAAATTTGGAAGATACAGTTAAATTCGCTCAGATCTTTGGAATTCAATCTAAAAAAGTTGATCTAGGAGATAACAATTATTCATTAGATCACACGAATCAAATAGTATTAATTGATAAAAAATTCAGGATTATTGCGAGATTTCCGGGAAATCTATCTTCCGATTCCCTAAAAAAAGAATTAAATACATTATTTTTGAGAAAATAATTTTAGTTGAAAAAATAAATAATAGTACAATTATTCTGAAGTATGAATAAGAACTTCCTGAATAAAAAAACCAAAATAGTCTGCACCATCGGTCCTGCCTCCAATACAGAAGAAATGATAACAAAACTAATAGATGCTGGAATGGATATTGCCAGAATGAATTTTTCTCACTCAACTCATTCTGAGCATAAAAAAGTTTTTGAAGCGATTAGAATTTGTGAACAGAGATCTGGAAGACCAATTGGTATTTTAGCAGATTTACAGGGACCTAAAATTAGAACAGGAGTATTAAAAGATGGTCCTTTTGATCTTCATCCTGGTGATACTTTGTATTTGAATACCCAACCTGATTTTTTAGGTACGAGGGAAGAGATAAGTACAGTTTATACAAATATAATCAATGATGTTGAAATAGGTCATAAGGTTTTAATTGATGATGGGAAGATTGTACTAATTGTAAAAGAAAAAAAAGACGGTAAATTGCTTCTGGAAACTCTGGTTGGAGGAAAAATTAAAGATAAAAAAGGAATCAATCTACCCGGTTCTCCTGTAAGTGCTCCAGCGATGTCTGATAAGGATATTGAAGATTTAAAATTTGCAGTATCACTTGGAGTAGATTTTATCGCCCTGAGTTTTGTAAGAAAACCAGAAGACTTAAATATAGCCAGATCATATATAAAAGATTCATTTATAAACTTAATTGCAAAGATAGAGAGACCGGAAGCTATTCTTAATATTGACCAAATCATTGAAGCGGCAGATGGGATAATGATTGCCCGGGGAGATTTGGGAGTGGAGATGGACACTGAAAAAGTTCCTATAATTCAGAAAAATCTTATTCGAAAAATGAATCTTGCTGGTAAGCCTGTCATCACTGCAACTCAAATGCTAGAGTCAATGATAGACAATCCCCGTCCAACTAGAGCGGAAGCCAGTGATGTTGCCAATGCTGTTTTAGATGGAACGGATGCTGTCATGCTATCAGCTGAGTCAGCCAGCGGATCCTTTCCTGTCGAGTCTGTTTCTATTATGGCAAAGATAATTACTGAAGCTGAGGAAATTGCTTCCTCCTTAGAATTTCATAGACGCGCTCAAAAGGCTTTTGAATTTAATGAGAGATCTGCTCTTGGTTTTGCCACAGAACAAATTTCACGTCAAATTAAGGCAAAGGCGATCGTCAATTTCACAAGAAGTGGGCTTTCCGCCAGAATTGCTTCTCAATTTAGGCCTGATGTTCCTATTTATGCGTATACACCATTTCTAATGACATCTAGAAAAATGAACCTACATAGGGGTGTTTATCCATTTGTAATCCCGATTATGGATAAATTCAACGACATGGTGAATTATATGAATGAAAAAATGAAAGAGTACAATTTATTAAATATTGGGGATTCCATAGTGATATTATCTGGAACTCCGGGTGGAAGTGCAAATTCTGTTGACTTTGTACAAATTTATAAAGTCAAATAGGTAGATGAGAAAAATATTACTACTTTTAACTATTCTTAATATTATCACTATTTATTCCCAATCTACAAATGATGGAATAGATAGTGTGTTAAAAAAGTCCGGAATCCAAAGAGTTTTTGGAGATAAGGGTAATATTCGAGAAAAACCCGATATAAAGTCCAAACTTCAATCGCAAATTCCTGCGGGATCCTCACTGAAAATCATAAAGAGGGTGGAAGATTACATGATTATCGATGGTGTTACTGATTACTGGTACCAGATCCAAAATGCTTCAAAGACAGGATATATGTGGGGAGGTTTCCTCTCCGATTTTATTTCCGAGCAGGATTTGACTGGAGATGGGGAAAAAGAGATTTTTTTATTAAGAAACCATACCAAGCAAAAAGATATGATCCACATGAAAATTGTTAAAGGTGGAAAAATTATTTCTGAACTTGAAAAAAAATCACAGCCTATATCAAATTTTTCATTAAAAGTTCTCAATGGAGATAATTTTGATCCAAAATTAAGTTTATTTGCATTATATTATTTAGATGAGGCTGAAAGTGATACATCCTATCCCAAAGTAGATATATATTTCTTAGATAAAGACTATAAATTACAATTTGGATTTAGTTACATTGAAAAAGGATGTGATCCCCCTACTTGCATAGAAACCACCGCTATTTTTCCAGGAGAGGTTGCCCGTGGCAAAAGACCCGCTGGTGAGCCAAATAGAGTAATACTACATGTCCATTCTTATGATTTAGACAATGAATCTAAACATGAATATTCTAAGGATGAGTATATTTGGTCAGGAGAAGGCTTTCTGAAGAATAAGTAAAATACTTATAAAAAGTAATTGCAGTCTATTTAGAATCTGACTTCATTGTAAGCCGAAGGTGGAATAAGTTATAAATTAGATTTTAACTTGTTAAATAGGGTGTAAAATTGAAGTGCGAAGAAATTCTTTGTGAAGAGACTGAAAAAGTCGTTTTAGTTACTACTAGATATATATTAAATAAAATAAATAAAGAATTTCTCCATTTTAGCTACCCTAGGAATTATATAAGTCTTAATTTACTTCAAAAATATTGTTATTTATTCAAAATTAGTATAAATAAAGAGTTTATTTAATGCAAAAACCCTGTATTCTCTGTGTTGATGATGAAGTTACCCTTTTAGAAAGCCTTCGTGAACAAATGAAGCGTGTTTTTTCGGCTGAATACAATGTTGAAATTGCCGAATCGGCGGAAATGGGAATTGAAATCTTAGAAGAATTTATCGAGGATGGAATAGAAGTCCCCTTAATTATTTCCGATCAGATTATGCCTGGAATGAAAGGAGATGAGTTTCTAATTAAAGTTCACCAATCCCTGCCAACAACACTCAAAATACTACTCACCGGTCAGGCAAATGCAGAAGCGGTAGGAAATATAGTTAACCGGGCCAAACTTTATCGGTACATAGCAAAACCATGGGATACTCAAGATTTAATATTAACTGTAACACAAGCGGTTAAAAGTTTTTATAATGAATCAGAATTAAATAAAAAGAGTATGTTACTTTTTCAAAATTCTGAAATATTTTATAAGTATGTTCCTGTTGAGTTTTTAAAATTACTAAATTATGATGAATCTAATTATAATTCAATCAAATTAGGTGATTCAATCGAACAAGAAATGAGTATCTTGTTTTCTGATATTCGTTCCTTTACAAATCTATCTGAGACAATGACTCCTAAAGAAAATTTTGATTTTATCAATGCATATTTGAGTTATTGTGGACCCGCAATACGAAAGAATAATGGATTTATAGATAAGTATATTGGTGATGCAATAATGGCTCTATTCCCCAAGAAACCTGAGGATGCAATAGACTCTGCAATACAGATGTTGGAAAGTCTTCACACTTATAATCAAAAAAGAAAAGCAAAGGGGAGAGTGAGGATTAGTTCTGGGATCGGTATACATACTGGAAATATCATGTTAGGCGTTATTGGAGAAGAAAAACGATTTAATTGTACTGTAATCTCTGATGCGGTGAACATGGCCTCTAGAGTAGAAAGTTTAACCAAACAATATTCAGCATCCCTTCTAATCAGTGAATCAACTTATGATTTAATTGATAAGGAAAAATACTTTATTCGATTGGTTGACTATGTTGCGGTAAAAGGAAAAGTAAAAGGCTCGAGAATATATGAAGTATTGAATGGTAATTCAAAAAGAATTATAGATTTAAAGTTAAATACAAAAGGAATGCTAGAAGAAGGAATCATGTTGTACAAAGATAAAGAATTCTCCAAAGCAATTAAGATTTTCAAAGATATATTAGAAATTGATCCTAAAGATTCAGCAGTAGAAATTTACCAAAAGAGAGCACAATATTTTGAGATTAATGGTGTCCCTCATGATTGGGAAGGTATAGAGAAGTTAGACTTAAAATAATTTGTATGACAAAAAATATTTGTAATACAAGTTGTAATCATATCTAAAAAACTTTTCCAGGATTGAAAATTCCTTTGGGATCAAAAACCTTTTTAATCTGTCTCATATACTCAATTTCACTTGGAGATCTGGAAAATTCGAGAAAGTCTTTTTTTAATAGTCCAATTCCATGTTCAGCACTGATCGATCCACCATGTTTTTGAATCAAACTAAACATTTCAGGATCTACCTTCTTGCAAGAACTAAAGAAATCTTCATCTTTCATGTCAGACGGTTTTAATATATTCAAATGTAAATTTCCATCGCCCACATGTCCAAAAAGAGCAATCTCGAAGCCGGGATATTTTTCTTTCAGTAAGGATTCCATTGCTTCAATGAAAGATTTCATCTCTCGTAATGGGAGAGAAATATCATTTTTATGAACTGTATGCAGTATAGATAAACTTTCGCTAATTCCTTCTCTGTATTTCCAGAAAGTTTTTTTCTGTGTTGAGTTTTGAGCAATACTTCCATCAGAAATTAATTCTTCAGCAAAAATATCATTTAAGAGAGTTTCAAGATGCTCATTGTCTTTTTCTTCTCTAATCTCAAATTCAACTAATATATAATACGGATGCCTATTTTCGAAAGGATTATTTACGCCTAGATGATGTATTACTTTATCTAAACAACGATCTGTAAGAAATTCGTAAGCCATCAAGGGTAGGGGAGATTTACTACATATTTTAAAAACTTCCAAAATTTTTGAAAAGTCATCAGTTGCAAATAAAACCACATTCGTATCACGTGGTATATTTGTAAGCTTGAGTGTTACTTCTGTTATTATACCGAGAGTGCCTTCGGATCCCATAAAAAGATGCTTTAGATCATATCCGGTATTGTTTTTTAAAATATTTCCGTTAAATTCAAGGATTTCACCATTTCCTACGACAACTTTCATCCCTAAAACCCAATTTCTGATTAAACCATATCGTACTACGCGAACTCCACCGGCATTTGTTGCAATATTTCCGCCAATATGTGATGATCCTGTTGCCGCAAAATCTACTGGAAATACATACCCATGTTCTTCGGCTACTTTATGAACATTTTGAGTAATCATTCCCGCTTCAACAGTTAAAGAGACTAAAAAGGGATCAAAATCAATTGTCTTATCCATTTTAGAAAGTGATACAACTATTTCCTTATCTTTTGCAATTGCCCCACCTGCATATCCTGTACGTCCACCAGAGGGAACAATTGCAATATTGTTATCATAAGCATACTTGACAATTTTTGAAACATCTAATGTATTACGAGGGAAAAGGAGATAATCATAGTTTGCTTGGTAGAGTTTGGTTCTATCTACACCATATGAATTAAAGGTCAACTCATCCATTTTCCCATTTGTACGGGAAATAATGTTCTCTGTTCCTATGAGATCTGCAATTTGTCCCTCTATTGTCATTTTATGCCTCGTAAATTTGTTTGAGATCTTTGGGATTTGCTAAACAGAGAACGGGAAGAGTAATTCCTCTCGGTGTGAGCTGTCCTCCAGTGAGTTTTGAGGAAACCACACTCGGACCAAAATCTAAGCAATATCCTATGGATGTATCAGTGAATAAGCTTCCAACAGCCTTATCCCAATAAAGAGGTCGTATTACAATATCCTTGTAAAGGACTTCAATAAGAGGAACAGATTTTTTACGGATATCGTCACCATCAAAAATAGAATAAACTGGAACTTTTAGATCACTTGCTTTATAATTAAATAAGAATTTTCCGTCATTAAAGTCTTTCAAAAATCCGGGCCATGAATTTTCCATAGCTGGACAATGGAAAGGTGCTGTAGTACGTAAATAAACAAATTTCTTTTTAGATTCATCCATCTCAGCTTTAAATTTCGATCTAAATTTAAGAAGAGAAGCAGGGTGTCCTGATACAATCATTGAATCGGGTGTGTTGTATAAACTAACATGCACCATTTCTGTCCCTGTAAGACCCAAGTCTTTGTTGGCACGATTGACCCTATCTTCTAATTCCTCTTTATTATAACCAATTACAGCAACCATAGGAGCTGGATTTTTGTCACCATTGGCTGTATTGCCTTCTGCCACAACTGCTGGTATTTCAAATTCTAAAAAAGCACCTTGGGCATGGAAAGCCAGATAAAAAACGAACCTGAAATAATCTTTTAATTGAGAGTAAAATTCTTTTCCCTCAAAGCCTAGAGAAGCAAATGTAGCAGCTAATATCCCCTGGCTATGACCTGTGATACCTGATGTTAGAGAGAGAAGAAGAGAAGTAGAGTATCCTTTTAAATTCATCAGATGATAATGGCCCAATTGAGTTAAGAAAATCATAGGAACCGAAACACTTCCTCTGATTAGATAGTCTTCGGAAGGAGCTGATTCGGGGGATTCCATCCAAGATTTTAAATCATAACCAAACGTGTATCGGGAATCAGATTTAGGAAAACTAGACTCAAATTCGGAAAGAAGTGAGAACACTGTCTCAAAGTATTCCTTAAGAAGAGGTTCTTCTTTGTAGAGCTTGGTGATTTCCTTCAGGTAGGGAGCTCCTTGCCCCCCAAATTGTAGAAATATTTTTTTATTATTTGCTTTTGCATCATGCAATAGTTTTGCCATTTACTTTCCTCTTCCTCCTCCACCAGATTTTCTAACTCCTGTGAATCCCCCGCCTGCTGACTTTGGATTGACTTTTTTACTTTGAGAGGACTTTTCTTTTGATTTGTCTGTGTCATTTCCCGCTGTTAGTGTTGAAGCGGAAACAACAGCTATTTTCTTCCCTTCTATTTCCTTTCCATTTAGAGCTTCAATGGCCTTATTTGCTGAATCATCAGCAATTTCAACCGAGCCATAGCCAAGAGAGGTTCCTGTCTTTTTATCACGCTTGATGGAAACACTTTCAATCTTTCCAAATTCAGCGAAAAGTTTCTCGAGATCTTCTTCTTTAAGAGTTTGCGGAATATTTCCAATAGATAGTTTCATACTGTAACAATGTGAATTTTTCAGTGAGTTTTGCAAACACTTTCTCTAATATGATAGAAATCACAAATAGAAGAACAAAAGATTCCAATCTATTCTCTCGGTTTAAAATATTAAAACTTTTCAACTTTCTAGCTGAGTACTAAGATAATGAATTTTATTTAAAAAGAAATTTATATTATGGCATTTAGGTCTTACTAGTTAAAAAATTGAATTATTTTCCTAAAAATATATAAAATATCTTTTATTTTTTATATATTAGAATATTTGCTTCAATTTAAGATTGAAAGAATTTAGTTATAAAATACCATAATACCAATGAATTTTGAAAATAAAGAAAATGAAATCTCAGTTTCTCAATTACTCCAAGGTTGCATGGAAGGAAAAAGGAAATCGTGGGACTTATTTTTTGATAAATTTCATAGATTGATTACAGGAGTCGTTAACCAAAAATCATCTGAAAATTCAGACGATACTGTTCAATTGATCTATTTACGATTAGTTGAAAATGATTATAAAATACTCAGAAAGTTTAATGGGAATAGCTATGGAGCTTTCTTTTTATACTTAAAAGAAATCTCTAAAAATGTTGTTCGTGAAGAAAATAAAAAGAATTTTCAACAAAATAAAATTACAGATAATTATGTTGAGGATAATTTAATTGATCCTCAAACACTTATTAATAATGATTTAGAGGAGGTTCTAAATCTATTATTGGATAAAATTATGCAGTTAGATATTGTTTTTAGAGAAGTATTGATTCTACGGTATTTAGGTTATAAGAGTAGAGAAATTGCAGAAATTTTAAATATCCCTCTAAATACAGTACTTACTAGAATTAAAAGAGCGAGTGAAAAAATTAAAAAAAATAACACAACGGGAATAAAATAGCATTTAATGGACACTAATAGAATGGAACCGAATGATAATATAGAAGAAATTATGATTCGTTACATTCGAGGGGAATTGTCTGAAGAGGATGCAAGTGAAATCAAAGCTAAAATCCAAAATTCCAAAGAGGATTTTATGTTATATGTAACCCTTCAAGAAACTCTCTATTTAATGAAAAAAGGAAAAGATCCTATTCCATCTGAAAAAGAAACTTTATTCGGAATTGTATCTCAAAATAAAAAAATGAGTCATATACAAATAATTGTCCGGTTCTTAAAAGATCAAATTATAGTAAGTTCTTCCGATCAAGAAGAACTTAACTACCAGGGGATTATGGCAGAATTTGCGTATCGTGGAAGCAAACCGGGACCAGTTAGTATTACAAGAGAATTTGACGGCACTATTGTCACATTTATTTTTACCCCTTCTCAGGATAGGAAGAGTGTATTTTTATCTTTGAATATAGCACCGGAAATAGAGATGAGTGCAATACTTTCAGTTAACAAAATTGAGTCTGAAACAATTAAAAGCACATTAAAAAACAAAGCATTTGAAACACCGATTCCGTCTCCATCAGATGTAAATATTGAGTTTGAAAAAAATAAAAAATCACTTTTCTCGGTAGGTATTAAATTTCATACTGAAGTTTAGGTTAAAACTTGGAAACAATTCGTGTTCTTTCGCGGGAAGAAAAAGTGGAAATATTTTTCCAAAAAAGGAACGAAATTTCTCCTGTTGAATCTATCCATATTGTTTCAATTTCAATCATTCGTGATTTTATAGAGAGTTGGCAAAATTGGCTAAAGCAAATTGATGCCTTATCTTATGCATTACCGGATATAAAACATAATTATATAGATCGATTTATAGAATTTTCAAAATCACTCCAATCAATTTTATTTGGAAAATATCCCTTTCACTTTTCTGAATCTATTGTATGGGTTATGGATGAAGAGTTAATGGCCTTACCGGTTGAAATTTTAAAAATCCATAAAAATCAAAGATTTTATAGAAATATTCGATCCAAACATATTCCGCCTGAGGGAAACAAGGCGGAAGGATTTTTATTTATAGAAAATCAACACTCAGCAGAAAACATACTTACAGAGATGAGGATAGAGAGAAAAGAAATACTAGAATTGTGGGAATCAAAAGGGAGTATCTATAAGGAGTTAAAAGGTGCTAACTGTACGCGGACTAGATTTATTGAAAAAATATCCAGTGTTAAAGTAGTACATTACTGCGGTCATAGTTTTGAGGATGGACTTTGGTTTAATGACCAATCTCATTTAGAAATTTCTGATTTATCTTACTTAAATCTTTCTAACTTAGAACTTGTATCACTTAATTCCTGCTCTTCAGCCATAGGATTGGCTCGAGGATTTTTAGAAGGGGGAGCAAGAGAATGTGTGGGATTTTTAGGAACGGTACGTAATGATATTTCCAGACAAGTTGGGAAGATTTTTTGGGAAACATATTGTACTACAAATTCAGCCTCTTTATCAGTTGAAAAAGTAAGACAGGAACTTCAAGAAATTCATGGGGAAGGTTTCCCGGCGGCTTTTCAATTTGTGCATTTTGGAATTCCTGAAAGTAAATCTAAAAATTGGTTTCAGAATAAGAAATTTATTATTTCACTAATTTTTAGCATTGGGATGATACTTGGACTATTTTATTTATTTTTCTCCTTTACTAAGCAAGAATCGATTTCTAATAACATCGAATTAAATACTAAAAAACAAGATTTAAAAATTAAGGAAGAAGATTATGTATTACAATATGATCTTAAAAATGAAAAAAGTATTGATTTTGTAAGTAATATTCCGGGCAAAAAAAAGAATAAGCCTATTATAGTAAAAAAGAGTACTAATAAAAATATTGATAGTAAGCCAAAAATTAATGAGGAAAAGATTCAAAATATTCCTATAAAAAATTTTAATTTTGCGGATGTTTCCAATGAAAGATTAGAAAAATATATTTCAGTATTGAACTCGGAGAGGTTAAAAAATAATATCTGGATTTATATTAATAAAAAAGATCCTATTGTAAGCATAGAAAAAAAACGTGAGAAAATTGAAAAAATTTTGGAAAATACGGAATCAGAAGAATTGATTGAATATAAATTGAGAGAGCTAGAATAATAAATAAAATTAATATATTTATAATAGTAAACATATGTCTATTAAGATTAGTAAACATTCAAACTATTGAAATAGATGATATAGATCCCTTCATGTTACCAAAAATTATGATGTTACCCCAAAGTAGTTAGATTTTCTATAGATTTAAAAGGAAATCAAACCCTGACTATTTAAAGATGACTAAAGCAATAAGTTCTAATACATTTTAAGTAGTACTATAATCATAGAAGGATATTGATATACATTATAGGAAAAAAATTAAAAATACTCATTGAAATTTGAGAGTGGGAGTAAATATTTAATTGTTATGAAAATAGTAATAGTTATTTTTTATTTTTTTAGTCTCATTGAAATAAATTCAATTGATACAGAAAATATGGTTAGAGATGCATCTAATTCCAGTTTTTTATATTCTCTAGCTTCTGGTGAATTTTATAATAAATACAGACTACCATTGGTATTTTATGATCGGACTGATCGTGAAAAGGAGTATTCAGAAAATAAAAAAAATAATGAATTAACAATGATAGATCTTATTCAAAAAGAGTTAGAGGATGAAAAATATTTTAAATCCAAATGTAGCTTTCCTGATTTTTCATTGTATCGTGAAATCACTAATGCTTATATTTCAAGGACTTATTTAAGTTGGGATTCCTGCTCAGCCTTGCAAAAGAAAAAAAAACAGATGGAGATAGATGGACAATCAAAGTCAATTCCCATTTACATTCAGTCCGTAAAAGATAATTGGAAAAAATATACCATAGATGGATTGGATGGTATTACTCCACTCCCTCCTCCAAAAATCATTTCAAGTGAGATGGCTCCGGGAGTAGAAAAATATGCAAAAGAATATCATTCCCTCCTATTAAGTATTATAATAAAAAATTCTTATTTGAATTCCAACGTGAACCTAAACTCTGAGGAGTCATCGTACCCCGGTATCAGTTGGGTAAATTCTTTGATAAACGACTTCGATGAAATGTTCTATAAAAACAAAGTAAGTGCTCTTAACCTAAATCAAAGGATTCAATTTGAAAAAATTGTTCTTACAAATTCATATATTTCTAATAAGCTACATTATCTTCTTAGAAATCCAGTTTTAAAAGGATTCCCTGCAAAAACACAAACACAGGAAAATAAGATCATTTTGGAAGAATTTAAGAAATCTACAAATCTGATGACTGCAAGAATGATTGGAATGGATGAAGAAAAAAATAAATTAAAATCAATTATAGAGTGTTTTGAAACTTGGCCTACCTGGCATTGGGATAATCTTAGGATGGCTTATTATTATGGATTTTATAATGAATACGGCAGAGAATATTTTTTTTCTAATGAGCTTAAGCAGAATACAGAACTATGGGCTCTTGTGCATGCTATCAATAAAAAAATTTACTCATCAGAAGTCTTTCAAAAACGACTGGATTCGCTCAATTCAGACTGTAAGACAGTAAAATTAAGAACAAAAAAGGAAATTGATGAATTATTAAAACGGGAAGAAGAAGTCCAACGTGATAGTTTAAGAAAGGGATATTAGTAAATATATTTCAAACCATTTATTAATTCGATTGATTTTTAGGTTTTTTTAAGCTATAGGAGGGTCCAATTTAAGCCTAAATTTTTTCGATAAAAATAAAATATTCCATATCTGGTAAAAAAAAAAATAAAAATCTGAATTTTTTTTCAGTCTTCGGGAATAAATCCAGCCTAATCTTCCACTTATAATTAAAGGAAAATAAACAATGAATGTGTTCTATAACCAAATTATAAAACGAGGATATCTAATTAAGACGATTTTGCTTGGATCTTTACTAATTGTTGTCAACTGTGCAACTATTGATGTATCGACTCTCAAAACAACGGACTTAGATAAGGAAAGGCTTCAAGGATTTGATGAAAAGAATTTAACTGCTCAAGGAAAAGTCGGTATTCTTTTAAAACAATCGGTTAATCCAAAAATTACTTTCCCCGGAAAGGAAAAGTTGTTAGATGCTGAGAGCAGAAAATTGGTAGAAGCTATCGGTGGTGCAGAAATAGTTTATGCTCAAAAGGATTGGGATGTTCTCTTCAAAAAATCTGAAGAGCAAGTAAAGAAGTATTTAGCTGAGATGAAATTAGCCTTTCAAACAGGAACTAATTTCAAGGCGAAAAAGATCGAAACAAAATATGACTCCTGGTATCAAATTAGTGTAGATGTGATTGACTTAGGATGGGATGTCCGAGAAGGAACCAAACGGGATAAAGATGGTAATCAGATTCAATACTGGAAGCTGAATACACTTACAACATTGGCTTTGACAATTACCCAAACAGATCCTGGTCAAGACTCTAAAGTGTTACTAATCAAAAATATCACAAATAAGTTCAACAAGACATTCCCAAAACCCCCTGAGCAAGGTGCGGTACTAAAGGGAGTTGAAGAAGGAGTTTATTACAGCTTCGAAGATGCTTTACCTGTCTTACAAGAAGTGTTTCCTATTAATTCAAAACTTTTAGAACTAAGAGAAGAGAAGGGTTATGCTAGGATTCTTGGTGGAAAGAAGTTAGGTTTGGTGGTTGGACGGGAATTCGACATTCTTGATAGAGGTGAAATTGTAACTGTAGCTGGAACAAGCGATATTTTTCATCCTATAGGAAAAATTAAATTATTCCAAGTGGATGATGCTTATTCTTGGGGAGAAATTTCTGGTGATAAAGAAATAATTAAAATCGGTATAGATCTTAAATCAAAACCACAAGAAATGGGTATTTTTGGAATTGCTTGGCGATTCATTAAATCCCGATTGGGTATTACTAGTGATAGAAAAGAGGCATAACTAATGATAATAAAATTCATAAACATTTTAATAATTCTTGGAACAATCAGCTGTTCCTCTGTAAATTTAATTAAAGAACCTGTAACTGCCTTGGATGAAGAAAAACTTCAAGGGTTTACACCAGAAAATTTGCAGATAAAAAACAAGAAACTTTTGGTAGCTGGGTATAGTAGACTTCCATTATATAAAGATCTCATGACCTCGCAATCAGTAGAAATCGTCAGTAATGCTGGTGGAGCAGAAGTTGTTCAACTGAGAGATATATTATCAAAGGAGAAAGAAACTAAACTTCTAGAAGGACAGTTAAATAAGGATTTAGCTCTGAATCAAAAATTAGGAACAGATGATGGAATTTATAAATCAGTTAAGGAAGCTAACAAAGGAGTAGACTTTGGTTTAGTAACTAGATTAAAAGATGCCAGAGTTAGTACTATCTTTATTGAAGAAAAGTGTACAGAAAAGAATGGAAAGACTGTTTGCGTTGGTCCTTACTGGAGAGTATCATTAGAAGCTGATGTTGAGTATGCATTACATGACTTCAAAAAAGGAGAAGATATAATAAATGGAGTGACTGAGCATGTTTATGTTAAAATGTTAAGAGAAGAACCATCTGATACATCATATACAGTTATGATGCCTAGAGTTCTTGAATTCTGTTATGAAGATATCTTGCCAAAAGTTCAGGAATCACTTCCCTTCTCATCAACAGTGATCGCAATGAAGAGTGAAAAAAATTATGCTCTTATTTCAGCTGGAGCAAATAATAAATTACAACCTGGCAGAGTTTTTGAGATAAAAGAAGGGGAAGAAACTGTCGCCTCAATAAAAATTTTCCAGGTAAATCAAAAGGAAAGCTGGGGTAAAGTATCGGGAGACAGAGAAAAATTGAAGATAGGAATGAGAGGAGAATTAAAGCCTCAATCTCTCTCTCTTGGATACCGTATTTTCAGATTCTTTTACCAAAGATCTGGTTTGGATTTAAGAGATTTACTCGATTGATCTTAAGATCATAAACAATTTTTGGAAATTTATCGGTAACAGGCGATTCATAAAGTCCTGTTACCGTTTTAAAAAAAAGAATTACTTCAAAATAATCTAGATTTAACAAGATGAGATTTACTTAGTGCATCCTCTTTCTAGTTTTTGAGGATAATTATTTAAAGGCTCTGTTAAACCTCACTTATAGAGGAACAGAATTACAATTAATACTAATTTTATCTCAAGGCTGAATAAATAAGTATGTTAAGACTAAGAAAATATTCACAAACAAATAGAATATGTTAAAGATTTCATAAGATAATTTTAAATAAATTTTATCATGTTGAACTCAGGAAGATAATTTATAAGTCCGAACTTTATGTTGATTTCGATAAATCATCAGGTGGAGGATTATAATACTAATAGAGTTCATCAGTGAGGAATTTGATATGGTGGCACCCTACCATATTTTTTAGATTCGATTGAATTAGAGAAAGAAAAATATCTATAATTTAAATGAATAATTATCACTATACAGTGAAGACAACTTAAAAGTGATTATCATGAAACTAATAATTTTATTAAAAGGTAAATTAGATATAACTAATATGATATTTGTCAGATCTAATTTTGACTTTTAGAAATTAAGTCCATGATGGTGTTTACTCAACAAAATAAGCAATCGTCATATTTTCACATAGATTCTCCTCGTACCATATTTTCATAATATGGTACATTTTTTTCCTACAAACCCTTATTCTAAAATCTTTATTTCATGAGTGAAGTATACAATTGAGATGGTGTGAAATAAGATAGTATTGTTACCTTGTCTCATAAACTTTCGACTAATAAAAGAAGGTTTTCATGAAAGTAGGGTGGGGTGTACCTTGCATTTCGATAAGCAAAGATCACCTCTTTTAAAGATATAGAAATATATATAGCGTACTACATTTTGCCTTCGGTCAATGAATGATTTATATGTAATATAATTTTTGTTTGTTTCCATGAATTTCGGGAAATGAATTTAGTAAGTCGATCACAAAAACTTCATTTCTCAGTAATTTATTACACATTAAAATTTGATATGTGGGTTAATTTAATTTATAATAATATTAAGATTAATGTAACCTATTTTGCAACACCTCAACCCATCATAATCTCGCGAATACGTTTCTTAAGCAACCCTGATTGTAAGATAGTAAAATGATTATTCCCAACAATATTCGTACTACGTAGTTCTTTTCTATCTTTTCGTAAAAATACATTTTCTGTAAGAATTGTAAGACTAGGAAGCTCTACAATTCCATCTCCAAGCCATTCTTGGAAAGGAGAACCATCTTCTCCAAAGCTGGAATAGAATTGATAACAATCTATATTTTCCAATTCCCCAAAATAATGAGACTGCCAGTATCTTGATAAATAGTTAAAACTATTCCAGTCTTCTTCTCGTATCACGCCATGGGATAGATCCTTGATTGCATCACTTCGCAAGTTTCCAATGATTCCCAATAGCATAAATGCAATATTTGGGGCTCTTTCCATAATTACAGTTGCCCAGAAACCTGATTTTTCTAGGTAGGATCCACCATCAGGAGAGCTAATAAAGATCACTTTTTGAATATTTTTAATCCCAATTCCATGAGAGGCTTCTCTGGCGTAATACAACGTACTTCTTAAGATCAAGCATCCAATACTATAAGCGATTATATTAAATTTAATAGTAGGCTCTAATTTGATAAATTCATTTAGTAGTACAAGTAATTCTTTTCCGTTGTCAGAGATATGCTTTCCATGATTAAAACGGATAAAAATAGGGTAGTAACCCTTTCTCTTATAATCATCAGCAATCCCAGAAGAAACAACCTGTCTTTCATCAATTTTAATAGTTCTATCTAACCACAGCATTTCATCTGTAAATAACCCAGGAATAAAAAGAATTATCTTATCTAGTCCCGAATTCTTATACTCCCGATATGCTTCTTCAATAGAAATATCTTTTCCAATCCCTCTAAAGCTCATTTTAATTTCAGTAAGGCTAACTGTTGAATTATGCGAACTTCCCAAAATACTGCTCACAACACGATTGTCATAGATAAAATCAATAGAGTGCTTATTTGCTATGTCCATAGCGTTGAGAGCCCTCTGGAAGGCTTCTCTTGTGGCTGAAATTGCGAATTCTAGACTATTCTCCGTTTGTTTAGAAGAATCTAAAACTGCATCAGAGCCAATTCTTAATCCATCCTGCCAATATTCTGGTAAAAAGCCTATTCTAGAGAGTAAATCTAATGCGGAGGAAGTATTTTTAAGGAGGGTAGTTACTAATTCTTTGGCAGAGATTAAAGCTAAATCCGAGGAAAGACCTGCAAATTCTACAGAATTCTTTCCTACAGATTTAATAAAGAAATTTATAAAGTTACTTAACGTAATCGCCTCTTATCTTCTTTGTAGAGCTTTTCTTTGTTTTAATAGCTCATGATACGCTTCTCTTCCGGGAAAAGGAACTCTAGCGACTCCACTTTTTGCAGCTGCTTCGGCAACTGCAGTGGAAACATCAAAATAAGCTCTAGAATCGAAAGGTTTGGGTATGATATAATCAGGACCAAATTTGAATTTCTCTTCATGATAAGCATGTGATACTTCTTCTGTTACTTCTTTTCTTGCTAATTCAGCCAAAGCATAAACAGCGGCCATTTTCATTTCATGATTAATTTTTCTAGCTCTCATATCTAAGGCTCCTCTGAATATAAAAGGGAATCCTAAAACATTATTCACTTGATTTGGATAATCACTTCTACCTGTTCCCATAATAAGATCGCTTCTTACTGCTCTCGCAACATCATAAGGTATTTCAGGATCAGGGTTAGCCATAGCTAAGATACAAGGATTTTTTGCCATAGTTTTTACGTACTCAGGCTTTACTAGATCCTTAACGCTTACACCAATGAAAATATCTGCATCACGCATACTATCTCCGAGTGTTACATCGTCAGTAGTACGAATGAATTCTTTTTTCATTCCTGTAATATCTGTTCTCTTGTGAGACAATACACCTTTTGAGTCAGACATAAAAATATTTTCGGGTTTGATGCCTATATTTTGAATTAGTCTGGCAATTGAAATTGCTGCGGCACCGGCTCCACTTACTGAAACTTTTATACTTCCTGCATTTTTACCGGTTAAATGTAATACATTTAATACAGCAGAAGTAGCGATGATAGCAGTTCCATGCTGATCATCATGAAATACAGGAATATCCATTAATTCATTTAATTTTTGTTCAATATAGAAACATTCTGGGGCTTTAATATCTTCTAAATTGATTCCGCCGAAAGTGGGTTCCATTAATTTTACAGCATCTATGAATTCATCAGAGTCTTTGGTTTTTAATTCTAAATCAAATACATCTATTCCAGCAAATATTTTAAATAAAACTCCCTTTCCTTCCATAACAGGCTTACTAGCCGCGGCTCCTAAGTCACCCAAACCAAGAATAGCTGTTCCATTAGAAATAACGCCTACTAAATTGCCCTTGTTTGTATAATCGTAAATGGTGTTAATATCTTTTTCAATTTCAAGGCAGGGGAATGCTACCCCTGGTGAGTACGCTAACGAGAGATCATCTGCATCACGTGTCTCTTTGGTGGATATCACTTCAGTTTTTCCATGAGGAAATTTTCTATGATATTCTAGCGCTTTTTCTCTAAGGTGTTCCATGGTTTCTCCTATTATTTACCAATACAAAATTTACTAAATACCCGCCCTAATATTTCCTCGGTATCAATTTTACCATTAATTTGACCTATCGAAATAAGAGCATCGTCAATCTCTTTAACATATATCTCTGCCGGCGATTTATTGTCTATCAAATGAAGGGTAGTATCTAGAGAATCAAGAATTCTCTGAAATAGATACTTATTTCTATCTTCAAGTAAGATTAAATTTTCTGAATTTTCCCGACTATTAATGTTACTATTTAGATAATCGACAAATTCAGGAATTCCTTTCTGTGTTTTACAAGAAATCTCAAAATACTTTCCATTTTTATCTTCAATAAATTTATAAATTTCATATGAATTCCAGTCGGGTGATTTTTCATCAATTTTATTTATTACTATTATACTATTTTTTAAGTTTTCGGATATGGAAACTAAAAATTCCTTTGATTCTTTTGAATTTCCAGCATCCAATACGACAATTTTTACATTTGCAGTCTCGAATTCTTTTTTACTTTTTTCTATTCCCAATTGTTCAATTTTATCTGATGTAGTACGTACTCCCGCAGTATCCACCAGTCGAATGGGGAGTCCTTCTAAATGTATATCTTCTGCTAAATAGTCTCTGGTAGTACCGGGTATTTCTGAAACTATAGCCCTTTCTCTCCCGAGGATCAAATTCATTAAACTGGATTTTCCTGCATTTGGTGGGCCAAAAATTACGACCTTTGCTTTTTCAATTAGGGAATTTGCTCTGTTCGAACCATCTAGTGTATTTTTACAAATGGAAGAAACTTTTTTTATTCGATTTATTCTTTCATTCATGGATTCAAATGTTAAGTCTTCTGTTGAAAAATCAATCTCCGCCTCACATTCCGCTTTGAGATTTAAAAGCTCACTTCTTAGCATAGAAGTTAATTTATGTATCTCGCCGAAGGCATTTTTTTGAGCGAGTTCAAGTTCGAACTGAGAGCGTGCATGAATGATTTGGGCGATGGCTTCGGCAGATGTTAGGTCAATTTTTCCATTCAAATATGCCCTCTTTGTGAATTCACCTCTTTCGGCTGGTCTGGCACCCACCTTAAAAAATAATTGTAGAGCAGTTTTAAGTAAAATTATATTCCCATGAAAAGAAAATTCCCCCATTTCTTCTCCCGTGTAGGAATGGGGAGAAGGGAAATAGATAAATAAAATCTTATCAATTTTTGTCTCTAAACCAAATTCGCAATAAATGGCTTTTCTGGTATTAGCTTGGAGGAATTTAGATTCTAGGGGTATTTGGTTCTTGGAGAGTAGTTTTTGTGAGATGGAAAGCGTTTCCGGTCCAGATAAACGAATTATGCCTATTGCACCGGAATTTAATGGTGTTGAGATTGCAACTATTGTATCAATCTTCAAGAAACTCATCGTCTGGAAAATCTTTTTTCTTATCTACGTCTTTGTATTTATGCTTATCTTTCATTGAAATAATTCGAACCCTTTTGTAAGTTCCATTCCCTTCGCTTCTAGTAAAAACCTTCTCATCTTTTTGGAGTGCCATATGGATTATTCTTCTCTCATAGGGATTCATGGGCTCTAGTAGTCTCGATTTTCCAGTTCTAGCAACTGAAGATGCAATCGATTTTCCTAGTCTTACTAGTGACATTTCTCTTTTATCTCTGTATGACTCAATATCTAAGATTATTTTTCGTCCATGACGAATTTTGGAATCCACCATAACATTTAAAAGAAACTGGAGAGAATCTAGTGTACTACCTCTCTTCCCAATTAGTATTCCAGATTCACTACTGGAAAGCTCGATGTAAATTTTACCATCAACATCTCCCATCCCAACAACTTCTGCTTCAATACCCATTTTTTTTAGGATGGTTATTACTATACCATGTATAATTTTTTCTGCTGGAAGGTCTTTAGAGGCTACGTATGCTCTAACTATCGCCGGTTTTTTGGATGTAATACCTAAAAATCCACTTTTCCCCGACTCTATGGTTTCAAATTTAAGATCTCCTTCCTCTAGACGTAATGTTTTTAGTGTTGTTTCTTCTGCTTCTGATTTAGATTTTGCTTCTGCTTCAAAAATGTAGTTCAACATTTGTTTTCTCCGAAAATATTATTTCAACGTTTTCCTTTTCTGGGACCATTATTTTTTCTTATAACGGGTGGTGCTATATTCGTGGGTGATTGTACTACGGCTATATTTTCTTTTTGCTTTTTCTTTGTTTCGACGAATCTATTTGTGTAGTACTGTTGTGCGATAGAAAAGAAGTTTTGAGTAGTCCAGTATAGAGTGACACCACTTGGCATAGACCAAAAGAAGAAAGTCATTATGACGGGCATGAGGTACATCATAGCTTTTTGGTTTGGGTCAGTAGCGACTGATGTCATACGAGTTTGAACTATTTGAGTTGCTACCATTATTATAGGCAATAAATTCAAATTTAATATATTTCCAAGTATCATTGGGGATACCCAAACTGTATCTGGTTCACTCAGATCATTTACCCAAAGAAATGGACTTTTCCAAAGATCAATTGTATCACTAAATGCAGTATATAATGCTATAAAAATAGGAATTTGGACAAGCATAGGAAGACAGCCACCAACTGGGTTTGCATTGTGCTTCTTGTATAATTCCATTATTTTCTGTTGTTTTAAAGCAGGATCTTTTTCAAATTTAACATTTATTTCCTGAATAAGCGGATTTAATTCCTGCATTTTTTTCATGCTTTCAGCTTGTTTTTGATTTAAGGGATAAAAAACAATTTTCAGAAGGAGAGAAAATGCTATGATACACCATCCATAGTTAGGAATAAGAAAGGCATACATTTTTTTGAAAATCCAAACAATTCCATTCCTAAAAGGAGTGGTCAGGCCCTGATTATAAGATTTATTTAATTTTTCAGAAAGCCCACTAAAAGGAGAGTCCTTCACCTCTTTTGGGTTTAGAGCATTATCCCTAAACTCCATACCATCTTCTTCCCTAATTCCAACATAGGCCGCAAAATCAAGAGATTCAGATTCATTAGGAGCTAATTTTATACTATCGTACTCTGCAATTACTCCTGTTGTATTACCATCTCTATTGTCTAAAATAACACCACTAGGTCTATGATTTAGAGGGTCTAATACTGCTATAAAATATCTACTTCCCACTCCAAAAAAATCAAATCCATCTCCTTTTGTTTGTACTTCAGTAAATCTTTTATCTTTACTTTCAGAGCCAAATAGATTTGAGAAAAAGCCTTCAGAAGAAGTGCTATCAATACTATCTTTGAATGATCCATCTAAATAATAATACCGAAAGAAATGCACTTGATCTCTATCATTTGTTGGACTACTTTTATGTGAGCCCAAACTTCCAAATGTTCTTAAATAATAAGGCTTATTAGGAGCCCCAACTATCTCTGTGGCATTGCTTACATTTGTAATAGTATAATTAAACTTGAAATAATTTTCTTTGGGAAAGAATTGAAATACTTTTTTTATTCTAGTCTTTGAATCTAAAGAATCAATTTCAAAAGTAACTTTATTATTTTCTTTATCTTCTGTAGATTTAAAGTTTTGACTTAAGTAAGCAGAATGTAAAGCTTCTTCAGGAGTGGATATTTGTGCAAAATCAAAACCCCTTCCTCTGGAAATTTCAACTGCATTAATTTTTTCACCATTAAAATCTATTGCATTACTGTCATCTTTTGTAATGAGAACTTCACTTCCATCCAGGTGCTTATAATTTTTAACATAGTATTGTTCAATTTTTCCACCCAATGAACTTAGTACGACCAAAAAACTATCTGTTTTGATATAATATTTTTTTATATCAGATGGATTTACAGTTGGACTAGTAGGTTCTTTCCTGGCAGGCTCTATTTTTGAGTCGTTTTTTATGGATACTTTATCGTCTGTAATTGACTCTTCTGTTTGTGGCTTAGCAACAGGTGGAGTAGGTAATTTTTTTTCTACGGGAGGAAATAAAAAATAATTAAAACCCATCCAGAGTCCAAGACTCATTAGGATTGCTAAAAAAATTCTTTGCTGTCTATCTTCCATTTATAATTCCTTATAATTCTTTTTTAAAGGTACCGGATCTAAACCACCTTTAAAGAGAGGATTGCAACGTAGTAACCTATTGATTGTTAGGTAAGTTGCCCTCGCAAAGCCATGGATCCGGTATGATTCCATAGCATATTCTGAACAGGAAGGGGTGAATCGGCAAACAGGGGGTAAGAGGGGAGAGATAAATCCTTTGTAGAATTTTAAAATAAAAATCGCTAATTTATTTAATAGTGACATTTTTTAAAAGAGAGAATAGTATCTTTTTTCTTTCGGAAAAATCTTTATTAACAAATTCTTTCCCACCTAATATGGCTATATCATACCCGCTTGGATGTTTTAAATCCTTTTCCCGTACAAGTGCTCTGAGTATTCTTTTCACTCTATTTCTATAAACTGCAGTTTTTGTAGTTCTGTCTGAACAAAAGAGATATCTTGTCTGAGTGAGTGAATTTTTTTTAAAGCAAATACTCAAAGCCTTTGAACCAATTCGTATTCCCTTCTGGAATACATCTTTAATTAATTTCTTATCAGATAGTGTGACCCACTGATTGACCAATTAATCAGTATTTTCTGCCAATTTTTTCGTCAGATACAGTTAATTTGTATCTTCCTTTTAAACGTCTTCTGGTAATTACAGATCTCCCTCCGGGAGTTGCCATTCTAGAGCGAAAGCCGTGTGTTCTTACTCGTTTGATTTTACTTGGTTGGTATGTTCGTTTCATTTTGTTACCTTATTATTATGATACCTGAAAAAATTGTCTAATCTTTGTGTGTAGACTGTGAAAAATGTTCCCGATAATTTCTATTCTATTGTCAGGATTGAATGGTTTTTGGTACAGTCAAGGAATTTATATTGATTCATTTGTTGGTATAGGTAAATGTATACAGTTCTTTGTTTCTCTTAAACTCCAGAATAATGAGATCGCAAGAAGGATAGACCCTATGATATGAGTGATTGGTCTCAAAGAATTTAAAATAGGAAGAAAAGATAGAAAATTAATCAATAACGCAGTAAAGAATGTAAGTAAAATCCAAGAATTCTTATGATTTGAATACATTTTTTTAATTTGATAGCCTGTAATTAAAATTGCAGTCAGTAAAATCCCAACTTCGAAAATTTCATTTTCAAATGCAAAAAAATCTACAACAGGAAATAGAAAAACTATAAACGGACTTAAAGCACAATGGATAGCACATAAAGTTGTGAGAAAGATGCCCCAAAAGTTACCATTAAGATTTTTATTGTATAGTTTTAGAAAATTCATTTATTTTTACTCTAGCCCAATTTTTCTAACTGCAATCAAATTGCAACAAAGATTTTCTTGAAATTTTATTATTCACACTCAATTAATTGATATATTTTATAAGAACGTAGTACGTATTTATAAAATAGTATTACAAACCTAATATTTAATTTATCAAAAATAAAAATGATTTGAATTTATATTTTTGATTTTTATTAATTTAGTTATGAAGTTAAAAAGTCTATTGTTAGTTTCTGGAGTACTTTCTTTTTTAGGGGTTGCCTTTGGTGCAATTGGGAGTCATTTGCTTAAGAATTTTATTTTACCTGAATTACTGATTATCTATGAGACAGGTATTAGATATCAAATTTATCACTCCTTGGCTATAATCCTTTTATCATTACTCTATCTTAAAATTCCCTCATTTGAATTTTTATTCGCTGGGAATTTATTTGTATATGGGATTTTATTGTTTAGTGGGAGTCTTTATATATTGTCTATTACAGGTATAAGAAAGTTTGGAATGATTACACCTATAGGAGGAGTATTGTTTTTATTGGGATGGTTAGTGATGTTAAAAGGTGTTTGGAAATCTAAATTAGATTAGAAAATGTACTATATTAAATTTTATTTATATATTATAATAATTATATTTAGTAACTGTAATGATTATCCTCTCTCTCAAGATTTGCTAAAAAGTCTTTATCCTGAAAGAGATTTTAAAGGTATACTTCCAAAGGTAGTATATCAAAATTCTATCATATTAAATAAAGAATTGAAGCTAAATAATATATACGTACTACGAGATAAAAATGAAGAATTAATATGTATTTTAGAAAATGAAAAAGTATCTATGGCTGATAAATATATAATGTTGAATTATGGGCCTATGAAATATAACTATAGTATCAGGAATTTTGAACCAGAGCCTATGGTAGAGACAAATAAACCGTTTATTATTCAGGAGATTTCTTTTCATAAGTTTGAAGGAGATGAGTATTATTCATTATTTTTATCAATATTTTCTGAAGAACCCCCCTTAGGATTTTTTTTAGTTCCAATGATATATCGAAATGGAGTAAAAATTTTCGATGGACTAAATAACATTGGAGAGGAAGAGTTCCTAAAGAAATGGAAAATGGTTTCTTATTCATTTGAATCAGGGAATACTTTAACACTAAAATTTCCCGGAGGGGAGAAAATAAAATATCTATGGAAAGAAGATCGATTCTTCAGACTCCCGAATAAAGTAGAGTGAATAAGAGTAAAATCTTTTATACAAGTTAGAATTTTTAATGCATATGACAGAATATTCAGAAGAAAAAATATACAATGCAACAAAGGAAGTCGTTCGGGCAAATGTGGAAAGATTTCATGAATTCTATTACGAATATTTCAATAGAGAAGAAACCCTGCTAATGGTTCAGTATTTTTTTGAAAAGATTTATAATCTAGATGGTCGAAAACAGTGGATACATCATGCAATTGATAGTTTTGAGAAAGTAAAAAATATTATGAAAGATTCAACTAGGGAAAATGTTGAAAAATTAATGGAATTGAATCAATTAACTGAGAAGTTAGATGAAACAATGGCAATTCTCTTACTAGAGAATGGTTGGAATGGTGAAAATATTTCTCGAGAAGATTATGATAAGTATTTTTCTCAAATGGGGTATTCATCAGAAAGAGCGCATCAATTACAACATGTACTATCTAACTTACAACAATTTTATGAATTAGCACACAGACCAATCAATGCTGTTATTATTAAACCCGTTAAAGTAATGTCTAAAATGTTAGGCATACACACCTTGTTTGAAACAATCGAAGATGGATACTACGCGTGTATGCCTGTTCGCCGTGAGATATTTGATGCGTTTTACGAAGAGGTGAAAAATAAAGAGTGGGCTTATCTTTTTGAACGATTTCCTGACTTAAAACATCCTATATGAATGAAAATAGAAGATTCAGAAGAACTCCAAAAAAAGTTGAAACAGAAAAAGATCAGTCTGAAAGATGGCTATTAACTTATTCCGATATGATCACTTTATTGCTGGGTTTATTTATTGTAATGTATTCCATCTCTAATGTAGATTCGATTAAATTGCAGTCGGTTGCGAGTATTATTCGAGGTGGGTTTGGATTAGATGATAAAGGGGAAACTATAGTACTAGATGGTTCAAGTGGAATTGTTAGGGACAATGACTTAGTTCCGAAATCACAAATGTATCGTCTATGGGAAAGATTACGAGGAGCTATTAAAAAGGTTTTAGTAACTGACAAAATCCAAGTAAAACTCGAAAACAAAGAAGAATTAACACTCACGATACCTGCATCTTCCTTAGGAGAGGGTAAAGTGAAAATTCCAGTGGAGAGTGATGAACTTTTTAAAAGACTCCAAGAAATGGATCGTGATACACCTTTAGATATAATTGTCAGAGTACAAGTTCCTTATATATCAGAAGCAAATAGGGCTAATTTTGAAAATAATTGGGAATACAATGCACAAAGAGCTTCCTTAGTCGCCAAAGAAATATCAACAAAATACAATATTCCTGAATCAAGAATATCTGTTCAAGGGATGGCTGAATTTCAAAAAATTACAGAAAATGAGGATTCGTTAGAAAGTTTAGCTAAGCAAGAAAGACTGGAAATACTTGTTCGGAAAAGGTAATTATTCTTCTGGAAAAAAATAAGTATATTTTATCCAATTATATATCCATGCTATTGTAAATAATACTACAACGACGTTTGCATCAGAATTTAATAAAAATCCCAAACCCCAAAAAAGAGGAATAATCAAAAAAAGGAAGTATGTGAGTAATACTAAAATAGATTTTTGGTTACTTAAAGAATTTGAGGAAGTTTTTATGATATTAAGATTATTGGGAAGAGAAATAGAAAAAACTTTAATCTTCAAGAGATAGATAAATAACCCTACTAAAAGAGTTGTGTTTATGATTGCTAATATTATTAAAAATTCCATTAAATTGTCTGTTTTGTATAGAGAGGCCTTCATTTAAAAAGCCTCTCTAAAGATTTATATTGTTAAATCATATCCTTAACGTCATTTCTTTCAGCAATTAATTCATCATGAGTGATTTTAAATTTTTCTTTGCTAAAATCATTAAAAGGTAGATCTTGAACTACTTCTAAATTAGTTCCATTGGATCTAACGGGATAGCCAAAGATTAATCCTTTTTCAACACCATAGCTACCATCCGAACACAACGCTACGCTGAACCAATCTCCCTGTTGAACAGGTTTCACATTTGTAATTTTTCTTACTGTATCAACAACTGCATTGGCGGCACTTGCGGCACTGGATGCTCCTCTTGCACTGATAATTGCGGCTCCTCTCTTTTGAACGGTTGAGATAAAATCTCCTTTTAACCAATCATGATCTTTTATAACTTCAGTTACAGGTCTTTCAGATATTTTTGCATGAAAGAAATCTGGGTATTGAGTTGCTGAATGATTTCCCCAGATAGCCATATTGGTAACTTCAGCTACATTTACTCCAGCTTTAATAGCGAGTTGAGTTTTTGCACGGTTTTCATCTAATTTAGTCATTGCGAACCATCTATTACTGGGAATTCCTTTTGCATTGTTCATTGCTATAAGACAATTTGTATTACAAGGGTTACCAACTACGAGTGTTCTGATATTACTAGCCGCATTTGCTTCTAATGCTTTGCCTTGTTTTGTGAAGATGCCACCATTGATTTTTAGTAGATCTCCTCTCTCCATTCCGGCTTTTCGAGGCACAGACCCAACCAATAAAGCCCAATTCGCTTCTTTAAAAGCGACATCTAAATCAGATGTTACAGTTATTTTATGTAAAAGGGGAAAAGAACAATCTTCCAATTCCATTACAACCCCTTTTAATACTGGGATAGCCGCTTCTAATTCCAATAGTTGGAGGTCAACAGCTGTGTCATACCCAAACATTTGTCCTGAGGCAATCCTGAATAAGAGCGAATATCCTATTTGTCCCGCCGCTCCTGTTACGGCAACTTTTACTGTTTTTCCCATATAATCTCCTTATTTGAGTTCTTGTTCTATTATTTTTTCAAATGAAGTGATCGGTTGAGCACCTTCTATCATAATTCCATTGATAAAAAATGCGGGAGTTCCATTTACCCCCACTTCTTGTCCATCAGTAATATCAGAATGTACTTCCCTTTCTACTTCTGGATCTTTGGTACACTCTTCAAATTTTTTCATATCTATATTTAAATCAGTAACTAGTTGTATTACTTTTTCCCTAGAGAGGCTTCCTGTATTTTGGAATAAAGTATCAAATAAATCCCAATATTTTCCCTGTTTACCCGCACAGTTTGCCGCTATGTGTGCAAACATTGCATTTTGGTGGAAACTGAGAGGAAAATCACGGAATACCCATTTTATTTGATCTTTATATTTTGCTCGAAGGTTTTTGGTTACGCTTTGGCTTCTCTGGCAATACGGACATTCGAAATCAGAAAATTCAATTATAGTTATCTTGGCATCTTTTGGACCAAGACTAGGGTTTCCTTTCACTTCCACAATTGCTTTTTCAGCTTTTTCAGTGGAAAAAGATACAGAATATTTTTGAATCAGGTTCTTTCGGAACTCCTGTTCATTCATTGCATTGAGATATTCTATAATTCTTTGTCTTGCCTCTGCTAATGTCATTCCCTGTAATCGTTCTTTAAATTCTAAATAAACTGCCTCAATTTCTTCGGGGGAGGGCTCTCTCTTTGTTCTAGCGAGTAATTCTTCTACAGAAAGATTCTTCTCTTTCGCTTCTAATCGTAATACTTCTTCCATCGCAAAGTTTTGAAATACATTTCCAAGATTATTAATATACTCTTTATGAGCTTTTTTAAAACCTTGGTATTCTTTCATATCATTTATGTAGTACTTTTTTCCATTAATTTCTGCATAATTATCTTTGTCAGGATTCTGAAAAGATTTGATTGTTGGATTGATTGAAATAGCTAAATATGCTATAAAAACTGCAGACAGTATTATAAAGGGTATTTTAAAGGTGTTCATCAAAAAGGAATGCTCCCAAACTTAGTCCAGAATGATTATGTGAGCAAAGTTAGTAAACTTATATTTCCTTTCTATAAAGAAATAGGAAAATATTTCATTTAGATTCTTTTTGATTAATATTGTCTTGTTAAGTATTTATAAAATTTTTAACTATACTTCAAAGGATTCTTTAAATGGCAGATGAATTCAGTGTTCAGGGCGGAGTTTTTAAAAATAAAAAAATTCCAATATTAGAATCCAGTAAAGGGCATTCTAATTTTACAACTTCAATTATGAAAAAAGCGATATTTAGTATGATAGATTCTCATGTAATGTCAGGAGATCTCCTCTTAGAAGAGGCATTCTTTATCGATTTGTTTAGTGGCTCGGGGCAGATGGCTTTAGAAGCCTTATCTAGGGGATTTAATAAGGTACATTTATTTGAAATTGATACTAAAAGATTTAGTGGTCTAAAAAAGAACTTATCTCAATACTCTGATAATATGATTTTTCATCATAAAGATAGTTTTCGATATTACGACAAAATCGAAGAAAATGAGAACTTTTCTTTAGTTTATTTTTTAGATCCCCCCTACACATTTTGGGAGGGTGGTAAAATGTTAGAATTGATAGAAGCTCTCAAGGCAATGAAAAATTGCAGAATGATATACATTCAATCTCCTAAGATATTAAAAGATTTGAAGGAAGATGGGAGACGGTTTGGGAATTGTTATATAACGGAACTAAATTAAAATGTACGGGCTAATAAATTTGACTTACCACCATCAACTTTAGCAGTAATGACACATTCACACTGACTCCATTCACTGAAAGGAACTTTTGGGTCACTAACCGCGATTGGTCTGCATTCTTTTGCTCTAACTTCTTTGATAGATATGGTGATATCGTTTAAGGAGAGAGAATTTATAGAATTAGCTATTATATCTTCTGATATTTTTTGAGCTGCATTTGATTTTCCATCTTCTAAAGCAGAATTTTTACAACTAAATTCTTTCTTAGCTCCATTTAAAATAGAGGAATCAGCATAGGAGTTAATTTTAAAATAGTATGTATCAGCAGATTTTTTGTCAGATTGATCGGAAACAATCCAACCGGAGGAAGGCTTTTTTACTGATTTTTGGTAAACGGAAGGATCACTAATAGTACATCCAAATACAGAGACCATGAGTGCTACTAATATCAGAGTTAATAATTTGTTTAGATACATATAATCCGTTCAACCTTCTACGAGACTTTTTTATAAACTTAATAATGTAAAGAAAAAAAATTTGATTTTATAAAAAAAGTATTAAATTCCATCACCGTGGATGAAATTCTGAAGAACATCATCCTGTTCTCTTTTTAGATTTTTAGATGGTTCTGATTTATTTGAGATACTTACTAATTCTTTTTGCAATGTTTCAATTTTCTCGGCTAAGATTGAAAAAACTCTGGCGATCGGGTCGGGTAATTCGGAATGGTTAAGGAGATTTTCTTCATTCATAGTTTGGGAGGAAATATTTTTCACAACTCTACCGGGAATTCCAACTACCGTGCAATTTTCAGGAACATCCCTCATAACTACAGAGCCTGCACCAATTCTACAGTTTTTTTGAATAGTTATATTTCCCAATACCTTTGCACCAGCCCCAACGACAACATTTTCCATTAGGGTCGGATGCCTTTTTCCGATTTCTTTTCCTGTTCCCCCTAAAGTCACATTTTGGTAGATCAGACAACCCTTATGAATAATGGCAGTTTCTCCAATTACCACACCTGTGCCATGATCTATTAAAATACCATCTTCAATCGTAGCACCAGGATGAATATCAACTCCTGTCAAAAATCGACTCCAATAATTGATGAGACGTGGTAGAATGGGCATATTCCAAAGGAATAGCTGATGGGCAATTTTATGGAAAAAAAGTGCATGTAGACCTGGATAGCACAAAACTATTTCCAAATAGGATTTAGCGGCGGGGTCATGCTCTTTGATAAATTTTATGTTTTCAAACACTTGTTCTTTTATGATAAAATATTAGCAGAATTGAATACAAGAAAAAATTAAAACTGTTTTAAATTGAGAAGATCATCCTCATCATACCTAGATTGTATGATGAGGGTTTTAATTTTAGTTTAGTTTGAAGATTGAAATTAAGCTACTGAGTTTTTCAGATTGGGTCGCTAATTCGGATGTAGAAGCCGCCATCTCTTCAGAAGAGGAAGCTGTATTTTGTGCTACCGAATTGACCTGCTCAATAGCATTAGAGATTTCTTTTGAGGAAAGTCTCATCTCATTGGTTGCTCTAGAAATTGATTGAGCCATTTGCGAGAGGGTTAAAACAGATTTCATTACTTTTTGATTTCCTGCACTTTGTAACTTTGTGGCATTGGAAATTTGATCAGAAAATTGAGCGGCTTCAATGGATTTATTTAAGATTTTATTGAGGGATTCTACAACTTGTCCTACAATTACTTTTCCATCATTAACTTTACTAATGCTATCAGTTATCAGCTCTGCAATCTCTCTTGTCGCTTTTTGAGAGCGAGCCGCAAGTTTAGAAATCTCTTCGGCTACAACAGCAAACCCTCTTCCGGATTCTCCTGCTCTTGCCGCTTCAATTGCCGCATTGAGAGCAAGTAAGTTAGTTTGCTCAGAAATATCGTTAATTACATTGATAATATCAGATATTTGCTCAGAACTTTCTTCGATAGCCGCCATTCTTTTTACGGTTTCATTGACTTTCTGCTGTCCTTCTTTGGCTTCTGCAAGTGCGGATTGGGATCCTTCGTTGACCGAGCGAGCAGTTTCTGTGATTTGAGTGATGGATTTCGAAAGTTCGCTCATTGATTTATTTGTTTCAATGACCTCTTTTTCTTGCTCTCTAGCACTTTCGGATACGTAGGCAATGGATTCGGAAATTTCTGTAACCGCAGAGGCTGTTTGCTCTAAAGAAGTGGCTTGAGAAGTGGCACCATCTGCTAAATTACGAGAGGTAGCGGACAATTGTTCCGCTGAGGAGGCTAAATGATCCGAGGAGCTTCCGATTTCTTTAATGATTCGGCGTAGGTTTTCTATGGCTTTATTTAAGGCTCGAACTAATCTTCCTATTTCATCCTCACTATCTAGATCGAGAGATAGGGTCAAGTCTCCCTCTGCAAAACGATTTGTGATGTGCTCTGCTTCGCTTATTGGTTGAGCTATCCAACGAATCATAGAGGATGTTATGAAAATAACAACGATAATCGCACCTAAAAAACCAGACCAAACAAGGATTTTTCCAATTTTTGCAATTCGGGAAGCCTTATTTTTTGCACCAATCATTCCTTTGATACTGCTATTTCGAATTTTTGATAAAAACGTACTCAATTCTATAATTAAGGGTCTTCTTTTTTCTCTTAATTCTCCTGCTTCTTTCCTTTGCTTGTTGTCTAATAATCCTTTAACCGATTCTGTAAACTTATCAAGTTCAATGATTCTTTTTTCAATTTCTGAGAAAAGAATCACGGGATTGTCGTCATTGGTCAAACTATAGTCAGGATCTCTGATTAATTCTTCAAAAGTCTTGGAATTTTCTTCTAAGACTATTTTTACATCTCCAATAAGTTTGATGTTTTCCTTATGTTGATTGATAGCTTCCGAGATAAATTCTTGGGAGAGTCTAGGATCATCTGTATAGATAGCCATTGATGCCTTGTGCCAGGAAACATCAGACATTGAGTTAATGTCATTTATTTTTCCCTGAACTTTCTCATAGTAACTGGTCAGTGTTACCATCTCGGAATCCATTCGGCTTAGCGCTATAGACGCTACGATCGCAATTAAAAGACTTAATAATTGAAAGATTCCTACGGAGGTAAATATTTTACCTCTCACACTCAAGTTTTTTAGGCTAAGCATATTTTTCCTATCGTTCGGAGTTATTGATAAATTGATAAAAAAGCCTTAAAAATAGATTTTCAAGGTTTCTTGACTAATTATTCCTTTCTATTAATATAGCACAAGTGAAAAGTAAAACTAGCTTCCATATTTTTTTGTTCATACTTACATTTTTTACCCTTACTCTTAAAGAGCGCAGTTTTGATGCGCTTTACGTTGTATTTGAATGGATTTATTTTAGTTTAACAGGTCTAGAATTATTCCAGGATCATACCCTCGTTATGCAAGCAGGTCAACAGATTTGGGTTTACTTTCAGAGGGAGGTGAGCTATTCTATTCCCTTATTGACAATTCTTTTTGCTCATGAAATGGGACACTATGTTCCTGCTAGAATTTACGGGATAAAGGCAACCCTGCCTTACTTCATTCCCATGCCATTTGGACCAATTGGAACAATGGGGGCTGTTATAAAAATAGAAGAGGCTATTCCTGATAAAAAAAAGTTATTTGATATTGGTGTAGGTGGACCCCTCATGAGTTTTATTCTCTCCATTCCCTGCTGGATGATTGGAGTGTATTATTCCGAAGTGGTTTATATTGCAGATTATATGTCTCAAATGGTTCATGGCGAACAGGGCTTAGTTTTTGGTGATAGCTTGTTTACATATTATACAATACAATGGATTCATGGCTCAATTGACATGAAAACTCAAAATCTAGTAATACATCCTCTTGCACAGGCAGGCTGGGTCGGTTTTTTTGTTACTGCAATTAATCTATTTCCCTTTGGACAACTTGACGGGGGACATGTTATTTATTCTCTTTTTGGTGAGAAATATAGAAATTGGATATATTATCTTTTTTTAGGATTTGTTCTTTTAGGACTTTTGAGTTTGAATTGGGTAGTGTGGGGATTTATTATATATTTTTTTATTAAAGTGGAGCATCCCTTTGTACCCGATCATAAGACAGGTTTAAATAAATGGAGAAGATTTATAGGATTCTTTATGTTATTCTCGTTAGTGGTGATATTTGTTCCCAATCCAATCGCTACATTATCTGAGTTGAATACTCCCACTCTATTTGATGACTTAATTAATATGATTACTAAATTATTATGATAAGTATAACAACTGAAAATGGTATAAAAACTATTACATTAGAAAGAAGTGATAAATCTAATGCGATCAATAAATCTCTATTAGATGAATTAAATTCTGCATTTAAAAATCAAAGTCAAAACGAAGTACACTGTATTGTTTTAACAGGGAGTGGTGGAAAAGTATTTTGTGCGGGGGCTGATCTTGAAGAAAGGCTAGGTATGTCATACATAGAAATTATATCATTCTTGGATAAGTTTCGAGAAACCCTTAAATACATTGAAGAACAGGAATTACCTGTGATCGCTTTGATGAATGGCTCTGCTTTTGGAGGCGGATTAGAATTAGCTTTGGCATGTGATATTCGATTAGGTAGAGAGGATTCGCTAATAGGTTTGACTGAAACTAAATTGGCCATTATACCCGGGGCTGGGGGCACGCAAAGGCTCTCAAGATTGATTGGAATATCTAAAACTAAGGATTTAATTTTTAGAGCAGTTCGTATTACAGGTATTGAAGCATTTCAATATGGGATACTAAATAAAGTTTTTTCTCAAGATTCTTTTACAGAAGACTCAAAAAAATATATAGAGCAAATAATGTCATCAGCTCCGCTTGCATTAAGATATTCAAAACGAGCAATTGATGCGGGGTTTGAATTGACTCTCGAAGAAGGACTTGATGTAGAGAGAGGAGAATACCTTAAAACCCTTGAAACAAAGGATAGGGTGGAGGCTTTAAATGCCTTTAAGGAAAAAAGAATACCAATTTTTAAAGGAGAATAATGTGATACTAACAGGAAAAGAAATACATAAAAAATATAATCAAAAGGAAATAATAATCGAGCCTTTTGATGAAAAATTAATAAATCCAAACTCTTATAATCTCCGTCTCCACAATGAACTAATGGTTTATAATGAATTTCCATTGGATATGAAAAAGCCTGCAAGTACTGAAAAAATTATTATCCCAGAATCTGGCTATCTACTCCAACCGGGAGTCCTCTATCTAGGAAGAACATTAGAGTATACTGAAACTTACAATTTAGTCCCAATGCTAGAAGGTAGATCATCAATAGGTAGATTAGGTATGTATGTCCATATTACAGCTGGATTTGGTGATGTTGGATTTAAAGGATTTTGGACCTTAGAAATTTCTGTCATACATCCTTTGGTGGTATATTCTGGTGTTCAGATTTGTCAGATTTTTTACCATACAGTTGAGGGAGAAATTACAGAATATAAATCCGGGAAATACCAATCTAACAAAGGAATACAACCATCCTTACTTTATAAGGATTTTGATAAATCATCAGGACATACATAATGAAAATACTTCATACTACTGCAGAGTTTTTTCCTTATATTAAAGTGGGAGGTCTATCGGATATGTTGGCTTCTCTTAGTAAGTATCAATCGATTGAAAATGATGTACATATTGCAATACCATTAATTAAATCTTTAAATCAAAAAATTGAATTTTCAGGTATAGAATACCCCGCACTTCTCGAAGAAGAGTTTTATACAACTGATTCTTGTTTAATACTCTCAAAATCAAAATTTTTACATTCTAAAATAGATAATATTAATTTATATTTTTTTCAATGTGAACTATTTTCAAATTATGAGAAAATCTATGCAAATACAGATGAATTGTACTCGTTTGCTATTTTTTCGTATGCTTGTTATACATTAGGTGTACTATTAGAAGTTGATGTTGTACATTCGCATGATTGGCATACATCATTAGTTAGTGTAATTAATAATACTAGACCAAAAGGGAAACCATCTGTATTTACTATTCATAATTTGGCATATCAGGGAGATCATCCTTTTTGGATGACTGGATTTTTAAAGGTAGATCCTTTTAATTTAAATTTGAATTACTTTAACAATTTTGATAAAGTAAATTATATGAAAGGAGCTATAGTTTACTCTCAGGAGATAACAACTGTTAGCCCAAGCTATAGAAATGAAGTACTACATGAACCGCAGGGCTGTTATTTGTCTTGGATCTTAAACGAAAGAGCCGATTCATTTACAGGTATTTTAAATGGGATTGATAATAAAGAATGGAATCCGGAGTTTGATCAAAAAATTTTTAGAAACTATAGTGTAGATGTTGTATCACTTGGTAAACATGCAAATAAAATTCACTTATATAAAGAGTTTGAACTGGTTATAGAGCCGGATAGGCCTCTAGTTGGATTGATTGGACGATTGACTTTTCAAAAAGGTTTTAATACTTTTTTAAGCTCTTTTAGAGACAGATGGGATTTGCCATTTTATTTTTTTGTTCTTGGATCTGGAGAAGAATCATTGGAGAGTTCTTTTTTTCATGAAGGTCATCATTCTCCTAATAGAATTTTCTTTTATAAAGGATTTGATGAAACATTAGCTAGAAAGATTGAAGCCGCCTCTGATTTTTTTATAATGCCTTCTTTGTTTGAACCATGCGGATTAAATCAACTTTATAGTCATGCGTATGGTTCAATTCCAATTGTATCACGAGTTGGTGGTTTGAGAGACTCTGTTGTTGAAAGTGAAAATATGAATGAAATATCTGGTTTTGTTTTTGAACCTGATGATCATTTTTCATTAAATTATGCCTTAGCAAGAGCATCAGATTTATATTCTAGAAAGAATGATTTTAGAAAAGTAAGGTCAAATATTATGAAATTAGATTGGAGCTGGAAAAATAGTGAGAGTCAATTTAAAGAAATTTATCAAAGAGCAATTTTAAAAAAAAGTAAATAATAATTAAATATATGGTTTAAATAAATGACTAAAAGAAAAAAAATAGCAGTTATCGGTCTAGGTGATTTTGGTATGGTTCTAGTGAAATGCCTAAATAAAGAAGGGCATGAAGTGATTGCTATAGACTCGGAAGCAGATAGAATTGAAGAAATAAAAGATAGTTGTAGTGATGTGGCAATAATGGATTCCACTGATGAAGTTGCTATGAGAAATATGGGATTTAAAGATTTTGATCGCGTAATACTAGCAGTTGCAAATGACTTTGAAACACTTATGGTAACTGCAGATATATTAAAAAATACATTAAATCTAAATAATATAACTGCGAGATACCAAACAGAACTACAAAAAAGACTTTTAAAATCATCTATTGGTATAGTTGATCTATTTAACCCTGAAGAGACTGCCGCAATGAATATGGCAGAACAATTTGATCATCAATTGATGAGAAAATCATTTATATTATCAGATAATTTTAGAATAGCAGAATTTCAGATTCCACGGTCATTTATAGGTAGAACTCTTGCCGAGATAAATATGAAAGAGACATACAAACTATTATTGGTGACCGTAAAACGTTTTAGGGCTTCAGAAAAATCCAATCGTGTCACAGATATTAAAGATATAGAACCTATAGGTATTCCTGAACAATCTATAATTTTTAGAGAAAATGATATTATAGTAGTCTTTGGGAGTCATACAGATATTGAAGATTTTTTTGAAAATGTAGAATAATGAAGGAACTTGAGATGAGTTTAAATTATAGAATTATTTATATTTTTTTATTATTTATATACATATATTGTCAACCTATAGTTTCTGAAGATATATATTTGGGGATTCCCAAAGAAAAATATTTAATCGGGGAATATTCAGGTGCTAAAATTCATAAAAATAGAATCGGTGAAGGGTATATGCGACCCGATGTATTGGAAGCATTTGAAAAAATGGTATCCGCCTATGAAAAAGATAGAGAAGTAGCTAAAAATTCTGAAAAAATAATAGTTAAATCAGGCTTTAGAAGTTACTATGATCAAAAAGTTATCTGGGAAGAAAAATTCACCGGAAAAAGAAAAATGAAAAAATCCATTGAGTCAAAGAAACCAGAAGAAATAGTTTCCTTGATTTTAGAGTATTCCAGTGCACCCGGAACTTCAAGACATCATTGGGGAACGGATCTTGATTTGAATTCATTTGAAAACTCCTATTTTGAAAAAGGTGGTAAGGGAGAGTTTTTATACAATTGGTTACAGAAAAATGCAAAAACATATGGATTTTGTCAGCCTTATAATGAGTACAATGAAAGGGATAATAAAGGATATTTTTTGGAGAGGTGGCATTGGTCATACCAACCAATTTCAAGTAAACTCTTAGGCGATTGGTTGGATTTATATAAAGAAAAAAAAATATTATTAAAAGGTAAGTTTCTGGGTTCTGAAACAATGAGTGATGAAATGCCTATTACTTATGTTTCAAGTATAAATAAGAATTGTAAGGAAAATTAAAAATGGATTGGAAAATATTTCTTACAACTTTTATCACAGTCTTTTTTGCAGAATTGGGAGATAAAACTCAATTGGCTACATTAGGCATTTCAAGTGCCTCAGAAAATAGATTATCAGTATTTTTGGGATCTGCCTTTGCACTCTCATTAGCTAGTTTTTTTGCTGTTATGCTAGGGGATGTAGTAGGAAAATATTTACCACCTGAGTTACTGTTTAAAATATCTGGAGTTTCCTTTTTTATATTAGGTCTATACTTTATATGGAAAGGATTTTTTGTAAGTTAAATTAGTATCATTTCAAATAGTTCAGTATCACGCTAATAGTTTCTTCTTTTTTCTCAAGTGTGGGAATATGACCAGAAGGTACTACTTCATAATATTTTCCATTTTTAAGGAGAGAGCATACTTCTCGATGTTGTTCTACAGGAACAATTGGATCATGTGATGCACCTATTACTAAGGCTTCTAAATTTGAATCTATCATCAAAGGTCTTAAATCGGCGTTATGAAGAACTTGTAAATACCTACCCATAATATAAGGATCTAGTTTAATGAAATTACTATGATAATTTAATATAAATTCTTTTACATCTTCTCTATTTACGAAATCATTCCCGTTGTAGGCAGCTTCTTCAAACCATTTGTGAAATAAAGATGGAAAATTTTTAATAAATGTAAAAAATAATTCAAGTGATACATCTAATTTTAAATCAGTCATTACTTTAGCAAAGTGTATTATTCCTATTAGGGGACCATGGACAGCTGGAGTAATGGATACAACTTTTTTTATTAGGTTAGGATAAAGAGCTCCAATAGCTAATGCAAACATTCCCCCAGTGGAATGCCCTATCAAATTAACTTTTTTGTTTTCTGCTAATGCTTGGATTGCTTTTGCTTGGATTTTAATGTAATCTTCAAAACTCAGTTCATTAAAGTTACTACCAGCAACAGAGGGAAAGTGTCCTAATACATCCAATGCAATACATTTTCCAAGGGGAGAAAAATCAGATATATAAGGTGTCCAGAAGTAGCGAATGCTACACCATCCATTGATAAAAATATATGTTTCTTTTCCTTCACTGAACTCTTCAAACGTAAAAGAATGACCATCTATAATTATTTGGTTTACATTGCTTAGGGCGGGAACACCGGAAAGAATATTAGACATACAATCATTAAATACAAATAATTAAAATTGTTCAATAGTTTTTCTGGTAAATTATTTAAAAAAAATAAAAATCATAAATTAAATATAAAAAGTGTAAACATTTAAGAAGTATTAAATTGACAATAATATAAATATCTTAATTTTTTTTAGCTAAAACCTGAACATAAACTATTCTATTTATTTTTTAAAGTTAAATCAGGATTTATTGATTGAATAATATTTATCAAAAATTCCTAACTTTATAATTAAGTTCAAAAATATTTCTCTTAGCTTCTTGTGTTAAATGAAATAATTTTTATTAAAATCGTAGTACCGAAATTTTGAGAATAAATATAAATAAAAAAATAGTATTTAGCTAATTCAAAATTAATTTATTAAAAATGTATTTCAAAATAAATTAATTAAAAAATACCTCATTTATAATTTAAGTTGACTTAAATGTATAGAATCCTGATTTTAATATCAGGAGGATTTATGATTAATAAAATAATATTTTTTCTATTTCTAGTTTTTACATTTAATTGTGGGGGAGTTGATCCGGGTGAAAAATCCCCTAGCTCTATACCTTGGATTAGTGCTGATGATTGGAAACTTTCTGGTTCTTATATACTCTCAAAGTATGGAAAGATATTTACTGTTGAAAAAGGAGAAGGGGAAGTTATTCTCTTTTTACATGGTTTTCCAACTAGTTCGTATGACTACTATACCCTAACTGAATTACTAAAAAAGGATAATAAATTACTACTCCTTGATTTCTTAGGATATGGGTATTCTGATAAACCAAAAGAAATAGATTATTCTTATAAAATTCAGGTTGATATCATTGAAGATTTCCTAAAACAGAAGAAAGTTGAAAGCCTGATAGTAGTTGCACATGATTATGGAGTTACTGCGGCACAGGAAATGATGAGCCGTGCTTTAGATAGAAAGAAAAATAACTCAGAAACATATAACTTAAAAGGAGTAATTTTTTTGAATGGTGGTATTTTTCCTGAATCACATAAACCACGAATAATTCAATCAATTTTAGCTAGTTCATTTGGTAAATACATAACTCCCTATATTACAAAAGGAATGTTTCAAAAGAATTTTTTGGAAGTATTTGGTGAAAAAACAAGACCATCCCAGTTTGAGTTAGATGAAATGTGGAAAATAATGAATTATCAAAGTGGACAAAAACTAGCTCATAAACTTTTACATTATATACAAGAAAGAAAAGATAATAGAGAAAGATTTGTATCACCAATATTATCAGGAAGCATTCCCCTGCTTTTAGTGAATGGTAGTGATGATCCTGTATCAGGAGAACATGTCGTAAAAAGATATGTAGAGCTTACAAAGAGGGATAATTATGTATCACTGCCTGAAATTGGACATTACCCTCAGATGGAAGCAGATGAAAAGGTTGCTGAAATAATAAGTAATTTTATCAAGCAATTGAAATAATAATATTACTATATTAAAATAATCAAATAAATATAATTAAGTAGGGAATATGGCTATACAAAAAGTTGAAATTATAAAAGAATTCGATTTCTCAGTAGAAAAATTATATTCTTTTTTGTCAGAGCATGAAAATCTAGAAAAGATATTTCCATTAACAAGTATAAAAAGAGTAAGTGATGGAATCGAGTCTAGAAATGGAGTAGGTTCATCTCGAAAAATTAGAGTTCTTTTTGGATTTCCTTTTATCGAGACTATAACATCTGTTATCGAAAACAAAGTAATAGAATATAGGATTACAGAAGGGAGTCCACTGAAAGATCATATTGGCAAAATGGAGTTTTCCACCTTGCCCGGGGGAGGATGTAAATTACAATATACTATTGAATTTGAAGGTAAATTTCCATTAATCGGAGAAATAGTAAAAATTTTATTAGATAGAGGTATAAGAGATGGTTTGAATGGCCTGCAGTTATAAATGATAAAAAACCGGGTCTCGAGTTAGTTCGCTATAACTAAATCCAAAGAATCTTCCGTAGAAGCGAACTGTGTTGGAATCTATTATTTGCAGTAACGGAAAGATGCTATGAAAAAATATAAATATTCTTAAGGAAAGCAATGATAGGATTCAATCACCTGGAGTTTATTTATTATTAGAATAGGCTTATCTTTGGATAAATAATATTTAAATTAAATTTTAATTATAATTTTTCTTTAATTTTAAATTTCTTTGTTTTATTAATATTTTTCTTTAATATCATAACTCTTTTTTTTTAATTAAAATATTTCTTTAATCTCAAATCTCTTTGTTACTTTTTTTCTTTTCTTTTTGGAAAGAAAAGAAAGAAAAGTAACCAAAAAAAGAAAAGAAACCCGGACGGTCGTGGAGCCGGTCCCCGAGTAGGGACTTCTGTTTGTCCCGTATCGAGGGGAATCCTCCGGGGTGTTGTAGTACTTTTTAGTTTTTTAGGGTTATGATTAGTTTTGGTGTGACTTGTGTCTATATTGTAGTACTTTCTAATCCGTTGGCCTAAGGTCACTCGAAACCAACCTACACAGAAGAAATTAATCTAAACAAATACACAAAAAAATTTGTTCCCCGAGTGGGACATCTTCTTGTCCTGTATCGAGGGGAAGGGTTGGCCCAATAAGTGTTTTTTAGACTAAATTTAAATGCGTTCAAATGTTTTCTTCACTTTTATTCGGAGAGTTTCCTTGTGAAAGAAGTAGAGGATTATCCCTTTGAACCTCGTAGAGACGATTCAGGAAGGTTTTAGGGGCATTTGGGGGAGTTTTAGGAAACTTTTACAAAGCTACATTTCTTTTTCAGTGGGCAATTTCTACAATCTGGTTCCTTAGGTTTGCAGACTTTTCTTGTGAAGTCTAATAAGCCGTAGTTGAATCTTCTAAATATAAATTTTGGTGTAATTCTCTCTGATAATTCATAGATATATTTTTGTTTTCGGGTTAGGTCGCTATACTGAAACCCGAAGAATTTTCCGTTATACTTATTTTTTTCTAAAAATTAGAAATTATTTCTTTGATCTCCTTCTGTAATTTTGGTAAATCATTGTGAATGATATCCCAAACTTCTTTTACATCCAAACCAAAATAATCATGTGCTGCTATATTACGAAATCCTTTAATACCTCTCCAATCTATAAAACTATAATTTTCCTGTACTACTAAAGAAATTTTTTCTGCTATTTCTGATATTATTATAAAATTCATTATGCTTGCTTCAAACTCTTTTGTATTATAAAAAGAGCTTGGTTCGTCAAACTCAGAAGAATATTCAATTATTTTATCAATCGAAATAAGAATAGTTTCAAAAGAAACCTTATCTCTATTCAACATATATAATTTCTTTTAAAATTTCTTCCTTAAAAGCAGATCTGATTGACTCCAAATTTGCTATATCCACTTTTTTTTGAAATTTGGTTTCGATAATATCTCGAATTTCTGATTTGATATGATAAAGATTTTTAGCATGTTCGTTAAAGCTAATTACAATGTCAATGTCACTTCCGGTTTGGGCTTCTCCACGAGCATAAGATCCAAACAAACCGATTTTATCAATAAAATATTTAGTATTCCAATCCGCCAATTTCTCACTTAAAAAATGTAATATTTCGGTTATATCCAAAATATTTTCCTCTTGAATAACCACTAACTTGACTTTTCCTTGAAAAGGAACATGCGTATCCAAAAGAATTCTGTCCCCTCTGATAAAACCAGTTGTTTCATATTTCATAACACTTAGTTTGACTATCCTTTAAAAGATTCCAATCTATTTTTTTAATTAAAATTTTTCTTTACTCTCAAAGCTCTTTGTTACTTTTTTCTTCTCTTTATGGAAAGAGAAGAAAAAAGTAACCAAAAAAGAAGAGAAACCCGGACGGTCGTTCCACTTCCTAATCCTCCATGGCTTTGTATTACTTTGTAGTTTTTTAGAATGCTTACCTTGCAAATTGAAACGAACCGCAGCTAAGAAAATAGAGCTAGTGTAATAAATTAGAATTTCAATATGCCCTCAATGTATAGATCCATTATTGTAGGAAAATTATTTCTAATAGTTTATACTTCTTTTGGATGATCCTTTTTTTTAGGGTTTATTTAAATGCGTTTAAATATTGTTTTCGTTTTTATTCGGAGAGTTTCCTTGTAGGCTAGGAAGAGAATCAAAGGATTATCCATCTTGCTCTGTATAGAGGATTCTGGAAGGTTTTAGGGGCATTTGGTGGGAGTTTTAGGAAAATTTTTGAAAGCTACATTTCTTTTTCAGTGGGCAATTTTTACAATCTGGTTCCTTAGGTTTGCATACTTTTCTTGTGAAGTCTAATAAGCCGTAGTTGAATCTTCTAAAGATATATTTTGGTGTAATTCTCTCTGATAACTCATAGATATATTTTTGTTTTCGGGTTAGGTCGCTATACTGAAATCCGAAGAATCTTCCGTAGAAGCGAACTATGTTGGAATCTATTAATGTATCACGTACTCTGAGATGGAGAGATCGGTAAGCACTGGCAACGTA
>CANGZW010000015.1 GCA_947458405.1 Leptospiraceae bacterium | reverse complement strand
TGTGTATATCCTGGATGATTGTTATTTGATTCCCCAAAAAGACTATACAATTTTAGGTGCAACCTACGAAAAAGATGGAGATAATTTAGAAGTAAACATTGCAGATACAAAAAATTTAATCAATCGTATTGCGAATACTTTTTCTCTTCCATCAAAGATAGAATATGAGATGATTAAGGGAAGGGTTGGAATTAGAGTTACAACTCCCGATCATCTTCCAATCATAGGACCCATCCCTGATTTAGAATTTTTCAATAAAGAGTATCACGATTTATCCAAAGGAGGAAATGGAATCGGACTAAAATCTGCTAAATATATAAATGGGTTATTTCTTTTTACAGGATTTGGTTCCAAAGGAATTTTACTAACCAATTATTTAGCAGAAATTTTAGCAAAAATGATTGGAAATGAATACACAGGATTGGGAAGAGATACAGTAGAATCTATTCTTCCATCAAGATTTGTGATAAGGCGACTCATGAAGAGAAAAGGATATTGATAACTAATTATTTTTGGATATTAATTCAATCCAATCGACTTTAAAAAGATGAAAGATGATTACAAATACAGTTTTCATTCATCATTAATAAATTATTTTTAAGTCAATACTATACTCAAGTGAATTGTTAGAAATAACCTATAGTTTTTTTCTTGCAAAAAATTAATTATATATCAACATCTTCTATATGTCAATCAGTGAGAATGTGCAATGCCCTGGGTGTGGGGCAACCTCAGAAGTAGTTTCGCCCGCCATCCAGCAAATCACATGTCCGTACTGTGAGAGCATATTTACTTGGGATCATGAGCTCACTAAAGACTCCGGTAAAAAATCTAAATTAATCCCGCCACATTCCGGTTTAAATATTTCAACACAGGTTCAATATAAAAATAAAACCTACTCTGTGATTGGAAGAGTTCAATATGGTTATTCTCATTCTTCGGGAGTAACAACGGGAGTTTGGGATGAATGGTACCTTACATCTGGTAGTACAGAGCTATGGATCACAGAAGATTCCGGGACTTTTAGTGTAGAAGAATTGGTTATGGAAGCAAATGAAGTTGGTAAGCTTTCAACAGGCGATAGCTTTGAATTCCAGGGTAACTCGTACCTCATTTCTGAAACGGGAAATGTACTATGCATGGGAACTGCTGGAATGTTACCTTTCCAAATTCTACCCCAGGAATCGTACTATTATGCAGATGCCATTCGGAAAGAAAGCTCAAAAAATGAAATTTTAACAATTGAGTACGATGAGGATAAGCCCTCATTTTATAGGGGATTTAAAATAGAGTCCTCCGAACTTAAATACGAAAGAGAAGAATCTTTTTTAAAATCTCCAAAGACAAATACTGTCACTTTAAAATGCTCATCTTGTGGATCTCCATTAAAAGTAAATGGAAAAGACTTACTTACAATTGTTTGTGATTCTTGTAACACAATTAATCAAATTGATGAATCCACATCTATTTCTCTCGGGAAATCTCCATCAGAATTGGGAGAAAAACTGAGTATTAAGCTTGCATCTTCAATAAGGCTATACGACACAGATTATATTGTAACAGGGAGACTGTACTACGAATGGAGTGAAGAAGAAGATGGTGAATATGAAACCGGTTTTGTCTTCGATTATCTTCTCTACAATCCCGAAGAAGGTTATCTCTATATCACAGAAGAAAATAAAAAATTTACTGCATATTCGCCCACTCCACCCCCTTCCCTTTCTATGAAGAAATCTTTTTCTGAGAATGGAACATTTTTATATGAATCTGAAAGATATAAATTTATAGAATCCGGTTCTCAAAAACTCATCTATGTGGATGGTGCCCTTCCCTGGGTAGCCATGATTGATTCCATTGTCCAATACACCGATGCAAAAAGTGGTAGTACATATTTATCAGAAGAAATCACTCTGGATAAATCAGAAAATCCAAGAGAAATTGAGTATTTTAAAGGTAAAGTAATACCCAATGAAGAAATTTTAAAATCGTTCCCTGAATTAAATATAGGGATTAGACCAGTATCTAAGATACCAGGAGAAAAATTTCTAAAATATTTTTGTATTGTGCTAAGTATATTTTTCATTTCTCTTTTATTTATTTTAGATAATTCGGAGTCTATTCTAAGTGAGGGGTACAAACAATCAGATCTACTTTCTAAAGAAGTATATTCAACACCATTTGAAATCCAAAGAGTTGATGAAACAATTGAAATAAAAATAGAAACTAATGTTGACGATTCCTGGACACATTTGGGTGTAGCACTGTACAATACTGACAATGTTGAAGTTATCAGTGGAGAAGATATGGGATTAGAATACTATTCAGGTGTAGATGATGGTGAAAGCTGGTCAGAAGGTTCTAAATCAGAAAGTATATATTGGAAAATTAAAAATCCTGGAAAATACCAGATTATTTTAACTGCATTCGGTGGTGACGCACCTTTAGAAACTACATTTATAAAAATTGAAGTCTTTAAAAATGCATCACAAACATGGCCTTTTCTTGTAATATCGATACTTTGGCTAACAATTCCTATCCTTTTATATTTGAGAAACAAACTTAGTCCATCATCCTCAGAATATGGTGGGGCTTAAGGAGATTATATGGGAAATCCAAAATTTTATTATCTACTTTTTATAATTTATTTTTTCTTATCAATATTTTCTTACTGGGTAGTAAAATCAAATATTTTAATATCTTACCCAGAAGAAGAAAAGGTAAGTCTTCGGGAAGGGTCAACACATTCCAGAAATAGTAGTTTTTTTTATAATCCTATGAGAAGATTTCCCACAGGGGATGACGGTTTTGGATTTGGAAAATAAATATAAATTTGGTATATTAAATCGTACTACAAATGTTTTTTAAATAAGGAGTTTTGGAATGGGTGATTGGTTTACACATGAAAATTTAAAAATGGCAGTGGTGATAGAAACAATTTTATATGCTTCTATCGGACTTAGTTTTTTTGGAATAGCAATTTGGTTAATGAGTGTTTTATCCCCCTTTTCCATTCGAAAAGAAATTGAGGAAGACCAAAATATTGCATTGGGTATAATTATGGGTTCAGTGATCATTGGAATTTCCATTATACTTTCCTCTATACTAAAGTAAGTTTGAAAGAAGACCTTTTATATAAAAAAAAGAAGATAATTCTATTAGTTTCCGTTTTGTTGGTATCAACATCAGGACTTGCGTATGAGTTAGTTGCTGGAACCATGGCAACTTATTTGATTGGTCAATCTGTCTTACAATTTTCTTTTGCAATGGGATGGTTTTTAGCAGCAATGGGTTTAGGTTCATACCTATCACGATTTGCAAAAACAAATATTTTAGATAAAATCCTAAAAATCCAAATTCTTTTGGGGCTTACTGGAGGTTATTCAGCGGCTATTTTATTTTTTGCATTTGCTTATACAGATACACTGTACCCATTTTTTTTACTCCTTGCTCTTATTGTAGGTACTGGCGTGGGTTTTGAAATACCTATCATACTTCGGCTAATGGGAGAAGTAAATATTCTAAGCCTTGCTATTTCTGATGTATTTACTTTTGATTATATTGGTGCTCTATTTGCAAGTATGGTATTTCCACTTGTACTACTTCCTAATTTAGGCTTGATACGTTCCAGTATCTTTTTTGGAAGTATGAATATTTTATCAGGATTTTTACTCATTTCTGTAATCAATAAAAAAGAAAATCGTAAAGATAAAATTCTCTTAACCTTGAGCGGTTTTGTACTACTACTTGGTTTCTTTTTTTCTGAGAAACTCACAAGATTTATTGAAGATAAATTGTACCAAGACCCAATTATTTTAACAAAAGATACATCTTACCAGAGAATTGTAGTAACCAAATGGAGAAATGACACCAGGCTCTTTTTGGATGGAAATCTTCAATTTTCGACTATGGATGAAGCAAGATACCATGAATCACTTGTTCATGTACCTATTGCGTTTTTAAAAAGGGTTCCAGAATCTGTTCTAGTGATTGGAGGGGGAGATGGGCTTGCAATACGGGAATTATTAAAATATTCAGAAATAAAAAGTATCACTCTTGTTGAACTAGATCCTCAGATGATTAAATTGTTTAAGGATAATCCAAATCTACAAAAGATAAATAATAATTCATTATCAAATCCAAAACTTACCATTTTTACAATGGATGCCTTCAATTTTCTTAAAGAAAACAAAGGAGAAAATACATATGATTTAATATTGACTGACCTACCGGATCCAAACTCCTATTCCATTGGTAAACTCTATACAGTCTCTTTTTATCTGAATCTATTCCAACATTTAAAAAAAGATGGGATCTTTGTAACACAATCTACTTCTCCTCTTTTTGCGAAAGATGCCTATTGGTGCATTGTAGAAACCATTCGATTTGCAGCTTATAAGATAAACCCCTCCATCCATACAATTCCGTATCATGTATACATTCCCAGTTTTGGAGATTGGGGATTTTCTATGAGTGGAAGTAATTTGAGTCCAGGGGATTTTCAACCCATTCAGGTTTCTACCCAATTTTTATCCAATGATCTCATTTCCTCCCTATTTGTTTTTTCTAAAGATTCACTACCCGATACACCCCCACCTATCAATCATTTAGATTCGCAAGTTTTGATAGGCCTCTATTCAAATGCATACCATAGATTGTATGAATAAAGAATTTTTCAGTATTATACGGATTAATATTTGTAATACAACATCTAAATTTTGCTAATTAAATGAACTGAAATTTTAGCTTGTATGTTATGAAGATTACTTTAGATCAAAAACTTTATTGTTATGTATATTCGGGACTTTCCAAAGTTTATTCCATCGCATTTTTGAATACAAAATAATTCGATAAATTCCTCACTTTTTTTACATAAATAGGTAGGAGACGAAAATGCCCGACTACCATGATATTTTCTGGAAATTACTATTTCAAAGAATAGACTGTGTGAGAGAGTTTTTTCGATTTCTACTGAAAGAGAAATCGGAATTGATGGTAAACTGGAAAAAGCCCAAGAAACCGCCCGAAAAATGTGGGACGAAGGAGATTCTTTAGAAAAGATTCTTCGAATCAAAGGACTTTCGGAAATAGAGCTTAAAGAGAGGAAAAATGAAGGTAAAGACTGGAATAAAGAATCGGGAAATATCTTATTCAGTAATGTATTACAAGGATTGAAAATAACTGCAAAGCAAATTTTTAATTAAAAAGTAAGCCTGAATCCTTCTATTTACTTTTAATTAATGATAAATACGAAATACAACTATTGCTTTCCTCTTGTAATCTCATCCCCAAAATCACTCTTCTTAAAAATAGAGTACATTTGAACACCCGCATTAGCTAAAGCCTCAAAACCACCCTCTTCTCTATCTAATATACAAATTCCTTTATCTACTGTAATACCACTTGCCCTGAGTGCTTCTACCGCTTTTAGAGTGGATCCACCAGTAGTGATTACATCATCCACAACCAAGCAAGTTTTTAAATTGGAGATAGCTCCCTCTATTAACTTTTTAGTACCATGATCCTTGGCTTCTTTTCTTACTACTAGAGGAAATACAATTTTTCCATTTTTGTAAAATTGTAGAGATACAGAGTAGCTTATGGGATCAGCTCCCATTGTCAAACCACCTACCGACTCGGGTAGTAAATTTAATTTTGGCAAAAAATAATTTACTATATATTCAGATAATAAAGTCAATCTATCGGGATAGAGGAGTATTTCTTTACAATTAAAGTAATGATGGGACTTTCTTCCCGATGCCAGGGTAAATTCTTCTTCAGAATATCTATATACTTTTTCTTTCATCAATTGAAAGAGATTTTGTCTTACAGTTTCTTCATTCATATATTTTTCCTAAATCTTACGTAAAAATCAGTATAATTTCTATTTTTCCAAAATTGTATTGCAGTTGTATTCTCTGAGAGCGTTCGTAGTTCGAGAACCTTTATCTCTTTTTTTATTGCCCACTTTTCTGCGTACTCCAATAATGAATTCATGTATCCTTTCTTATAGTGACCATTTTTTGTAACAGCAATATCAATATATAGTATTTTCTCTTCCTGTAAAAATGGTCTTTCTTCTATTCTTGCAATAAGCATGGAAACTAGTTCCTTATTCATAACGATTCCCGCAAAAACAACTTTTCCGCCACCTACCAATTTTAAAAATGAATCCACCATCTTTGTTCCAGCCTTGGGCTTCACCTTAAAAATTCCATCTAACGGAAATGAATTTATCTGCTTGAAGAATTGATTTAATAGCTCAATTGCCTGTAATCTGTAAGATTCATCTATCAAAATTAATTTTGGCTTTTCTTTTGAACTGAATAAAAGAGACATAATTCAATTTTATCATTTTACAATAGGAATCAAGTAGAATTATAGTTTGAATAAATGTTTTAGGGAAAAATAATTAGCTATGGCAGGAGAAAACTTTCCAGTTATAATCCTGGAAAATCCAAAATATTCTGGCAATATTGGGATGGTTTGTCGCCTGATTGCAAACTTTTCCCTTTCTCCACTACGAATTATAGGGAAAGCCCATGATCTTTCTTTTGAAATGGAATGGATGGCTTACAATTCTAAACAAGAATTAGACTCGATTTCTTATTATTCCTCTCTTGTGGAAGCCCGTTCAGATCTCGATATTGTAATTGGAACTGGAATGATTCACGGGGGAAATCGATCCGAATTTATTTTATTATCCAAAATTCCTGAAATGGTTAAAATTAAAAAGTTTGGAATTGTTTTTGGAAGAGAGGACAGGGGTCTAAGTAGAAACTCTATTCTTTATTGTGATTATATGGTTGATTTTCATTTACCGGGGTATCAAAAATCCATGAATTTATCTCATGCCATTGCTTTCGTTTTATCTTCCTTTCATACTTATAAGGAAAATAACCCTACTCCTGTAGACTCATTTCCAGAAAGAAATAAAACACACTTCTATGAATATTCCAAATCTATCTTTAAAATACTTGGAATGGAAGAATTTCATAATAATGATTATCTACCTGTAAGACGATTGAAATCTATCTTGGAAAAAATAAATTTAAGCTCTGGTGATATTGATTTTTTTTACAAAATTTTTAATCGAATTGAATTTTTAAACTCAAAGAAAAGTCAAAGTGAAAAATAACTATGTTATATAAAAAAGAAATTTTTAATTATTTCGTTATATTAATTAAATCAATTTTTATTATTATTACACTCTGTTTTATTATAGACTTTCTCTTTGAATTAAATTATCTAAGAACTCCAGCTTATAACCTCGAAAATTATGAATCAATGGAATCATATACAGTAGCAATTGTTCCCGGAGCGGCTGTATATGGAAAAATTCCTTCTTCTGTTTTAGAAGATAGATTAAATTGCGCTGTAATGTTGTATGACAAGAAAAAAGTAAAAAAAATACTTTTATCCGGAGATAATGGTACTAAAACATATAATGAACTCACGCCAATGTTAAATTATATGCTAAAAAGAAATGTAAAACGAGAAGATATATTTATGGATTATTCTGGCTTTAGAACGTATGACACTTTAGTTAGAGCGAAATATATTTATGATATTAAAGATGCAGTAATTGTAACACAAAAATTTCACCTCCCACGTGCTGTATATATTGCTCAAAGTTTGAATATTAAAGTAGCAACCATGGAATCTGACCTCAGAGATTATAAAGATGTAATAAAAAATAGAACAAGAGAATTTTTTGCAAGAAACCTGGCTTGGATTGATATACTTATAACAGAAAGTAATAATGATTTTTCAGGAACTAAATATCCCATCACTGGAAATGGTGAATTGACTTGGAAATCAAGGGACTTAAATAAAAAATAAATCTATAATTTTAATTCGGGACATTCAATAGAAAGTATTTTCAAGGCATTACCAGAAGTAATTACACCATCTCTAATCAAATAATCGAATCCCATCTTATCATTTTCAACAACTTCTGTAAAATGTTTCAAAATATATTTATTATTCTCTTTTGCTATCTCTATATCATGAGTGGTAATGTAATTAAAGGAACTTTTTTCAGAAAGTCTTTGTAGTATAGATTTTGTAGCAATAAGTCTTTCTCTGGTATTTGTACCTTTTAATACTTCATCAATTAATATAATAGAATTAACTTTTTCGGATTCTCTCAAAATGTATGATAATTTTTTTACTTCAGAATAAAAAAATGATACTCCATCACTTAAAGAATCTTCATTTTTAATACTTGTAAATATTTTCATAGGAGAAATTACCATATTTAATGCACAAACTGGTGCTCCACAATTTGCTAGTAGTACATTTATTCCGATTGTTCTCAAAAATGTAGTTTTTCCACTCATATTTGAACCCGTTATGAGAACAATTTCACCTTTTTTCTGAGAAGCTAACGGGTTATATACCCTTTTTTCAGTATTAATTAGAGGATGTCCTACGTGTATTGCAGATAATGTAAATTCTTCTGTAATTTTTGGAAATTCCATACTATTTTGATGAAATTTTGTAGTACAAAATGGGAGTAAGCTATCTATAAACTCTACCGAGCTTGTTAAATTTTCTATAGATATTTTATTCATTTTTTCAAAATCATAAATATCTTTAATAATTGAATAATCTAGAGAAATAAATAAATTAAGAATAAATCCCGGTAAAGGAATTTCTCTATAGGATAGTTTTTTATCTAGTCTATTAACTACTGATAACAAATCGGATATTTCTTTAAAAGTATAAGTATTTAATTTTTCTTTTAACGTTGGTTCTTGGAATTGGATTTTTGAAAGATATTTTAATATTATCTTAAGTGTATTTAAAATTTCTATGTATTTAACATATTTTTTAATTATTTTATTTCTTTTTTTGAGATTATTTAAATAAATAAAAATTTGAATAAAAAAGAAAGCACCCCAAATTCCAGGTTTATCTAATATAAATAAAATAAATGAAAGAGAATATCCAAAAAATAATAATATATTGATTAATATTTTTGTTCGCTTCGGATTTGAAATAATAGTTGTAGTACTTTCTATTGAATATTTAATATTATTTTTAGAGTATCCTCCAGTTGAAGATGTTTCGTACATTAGATATAATAATTTCCAATATAATCTCTTCTTACCAGAAATTTCTATTATTCTTGTTTGTTTTTGTTTTAAATTTTTAAATAAAGGTGTATCTTTCTGTAAAAGTTCATCTATAAATAATTGATTTCCTCCAGATGTAACAGTCGTATCTAAATAAGAGTATAATCCCTGTTTACCAAATATCCCAAGATCTTTCCAATAATGTGAATTTTCTGCTTCATCGATAAGAGGATCATTTCTGTATAATTCATTTAATTGTAAATTAGAGCGAAGAATTTCTCTCTTTATTAGTTCTAAAATTGATTCAAGGCGATTAGAGTAATTGAATAATAAATTATATTTGTATAACAAAAAAATAAAAATTAAAAGTGAAGCACTTCCAAAAAATGATAAAAAAATAAGGTATTCTCTATATAAATAAAGAATAAATAAAGAACCAAAAAAAGATAAAAATGATAATAATCTAAATAGTGATAATTTACGAATGTCTTTATTGATTAAATTTAGTTTTTTAGTATATTTTTCTTTTCTTTTCTTTAAAAAAGAAAAGCTAGTCTCAGACATACTGATTTTCGTAGTTTTCGACTTCTCTCCTATATATTTCTAGATCTAGAGTTTTCACCAAACTGGCTAAATCTTTTAGTATCCACGTATCTACTATTTTACCTTTTTCGATTCCTTTTTCTTTTCCCTTTATCTTTTCTAAATAAAGATACCCAAATAAGTCTTCACCATATTCGTATGATACAAATCTACCAAATCTTCTTCCGGTTCTATTTTCCAATCTAATTGCCATGAAAACCAGTGAACATTCTATGAAAAAAAGTACAATTTTTTTTTTACTTTTACTGAATATTTTTGAAAAAAAAATCAAAAAGCTTTAGTCTTTTTTGTAGTTAAATCAAAAATATTGAATTTATAAGATTACTTACTATTTCAGACCCTTCTGAATTAAATCATGTAAGCTAATGATACCCTCTAGCTTTCCTTCTACTTTTTCTACAATGGGAGCTACAGATATTGGTCTTTTTCTATCTTCCATCTGCAATAAAACATCGTACGCCTTTTGATCCTTACTGAATCGAATAGGATCCTTATTCATGATTTGAAAAGCCTTTATTTCATTTGATAAGTTTCCTAAAGATAATTGTTTTCTCAAATCATAATCTGTAATTATACCTTGTAATCTACCACTAGAATCCGTAACACAAGTTGCACCAACTGCCTTAGTTGTGATTTCATTTAAGATACCCGACAAATTAGTTTCTAAATCAACTATAGGACAATTTTCTCCATTACGCATAACGTCTTCAATATTTAGACTCAATCTTTTTCCTAACCTTCCAGCAGGATGAAATAATGCAAAATTATCTTCTTTAAAGTTCTTTAATTCCATCAATGCCATTGCAATTGCATCTCCAGCTACTAGAGCAATTGTTGTTGATGAAGTTGGAGCTAAATCTAAAGGACAGGCTTCTTTTAGTATAGGTGTAATTATAACAATATCAGAAGATTTTGCCAATTTTGAATCTGGATTAGCAGTTAATGCCACAAGTCTCGCTCCAATTCTTTTAATCGTAGGAATTAAAGCTAAAAGCTCGTCACTCTCCCCACTTTTTCCTATTGCAAGTATCACATCATCTTTTTTTATCAAACCTGCATCACCATGAGTTGCATCTGTTGGATGCAGAAAAATAGCTTCCGTTCCAGTTGAGGTCATAGTAGATGATATTTTTTTTGCAATGTCACCAGATTTTCCTACTCCAGTAAGTATTACTTTTCCTTTTGATTCTAATATTAACTTTACGGCGTTTTCAAAATTTGGATCTAATTTTTGCCTAAAATAATTTAATGATTCTATTTCTATATCTATTGCTTTTTGAATTTTTTCTAATATCTCACCCATCTTTATCCCTCTCTATTTTAAACCTTACTGGAATTTCTAACCAAGTATTTTCTGGAGATCTGAATTTCCATGATCCGATAACTCTCATAAATTCTTTCTCAAATATTTTGTATTGACAGGGTTTATTTAATTCAACTTTAGAAATTACCCCACCTTTACCAATCAATACTTTCCATTCACATTCACTTTCCAAGCCCTGTTCTAATGCATCTGCTGGATATTGAATTGCATTTTTAATATCATTAATCTCTGATACAACAACTGTTCCCAATTCATCATTGTTCAAATCTAAATTTGAATTTTCAAATAATGAAGAAGTATGCCCTGAATTGTTATTTTTAATTCTACTTTGAAAAGAAACTGATAATCCGTTTTTTATATCAAACTTAATCTCGTCTTCAGTTGTGCCTCTATTTAATTTAAGAATTAATACAAAATGCACAACAATAGAAACTAATAGGAATAAATAGAATTTTTTCAAATTAAAATTTTATTGTTGTCCTGTTACAGTCACATTTGTAATACCTGAAGTTGAATTTATAATTTTATTCAAAGCAGTTGTATCACTTTTTACATATGCATCTAAAAATATCAGACTTGATTCAGCGATTTTTGAAATTGCATTAGTTTGTGACAATGTTCCAGTAGAGGATTCTACATTAGCTCCAAAAGGATTATTTACATCTGTAATACCGTAATGATTTGATCCATCTACCGAAAAGTAGGCTTTTGTAGCTATTGCATTTGTATAACTTGCCAATCCTGTAGCTGGCTTATTCGCACCATCGACACTTCCCTGAATATAGCCAGTTGGAGTACCTTTTCCATTCGAACCAATATAAAACTTACTTTGAGAAAAACTTCCTCCCAATCCACTCCCATAAAAAACTCCCGCTTTAACTTCAGATAAAAAAGCATAATCTGAGTTACAAAAAGGAAATTCGCAGATTTTATTCATTGCATATAGTCCTACAACACCTCCTAAAGAATGTCCTAAAAAGCCAATCTTAGAAGTATCTATTCTTCCAAACAAAGGAGATGTTGAATCCGTGCTCTGTGTTTTCGCCAATGCTAATACTTTATTTCCTAAAGAAACAGCGGGGTATAAAAAATATTGAACTATAAATACATCACATCTATTCCCTACATATACAACATATCCAGAAGAAGCCAGTCGAGCAGCATATTTCGAATAAAAAGAAGAATGAACATTCCCTCCCTGAAATAATACAAGAATTGGTAGTGATACAGATGAACCTGTTGGGTAATAAATCTCTATACTAGTATTATCTGATTGAGAGGAAATTCTGTTTACTGCTGTAGAACCCCCATCGGGAATGTTCCCAGATACAAAATAATCTGTATTATTTGCAGAAGTAATTTGGCATTTACTATAGGTAGATGCTAGAGAGACCAAAGATACTTTCGAGAATGTATCAATGAGTGATTCTTCCTTTTTTTGCTGGCAGAACATAAAAAACATTAAAAATCCAATTATTTTTAATACCGAAAATAGTGAGTAGTTTTGCATAGGCTCTAGTTTTAAATTTTTTTATATTTTTACAATGATTTCTTTTAATTTAAATTCATAAGTTTTTATTTTTGAATTGATTGTCTCAATTATTTGTCATAATTTTCCCCTGTAAGCAATGACATCTTAGAATCCACAAACTAATAAATCTCCAGTTTAATTTATTTATACTCCAGATTCTTTTGATGCTTTATTTATTTGAACGTTTTCAAATGATTTATTCCCAATTCAGGAAAAATTTTGTCTATTCTTAATCTTAAGTTTATTTCTTGACTAATGGAAATAAGGATTAGAATTGCCTTATGACTCAAAATAGAAAAGCACCTCGAATTTATCCCAAAGATTTTGCAGATTATTCAGTAAGCTTTGAACTAAATGGGAATATCCAAAAAGGATTCTTGGGTAATATTTCCGAGGGCGGGCTTTGTGCTGTTATGCCTCCAGAATTTACTTGTGAACTTGATACAACATTAAAGGGTTTTGTTTTACAAGAACCTTTAAATGATAAACTGAATTTCGAAGGTAGAATAGCCTGGAAACTTGATTATGAAATAAACAAAGCTCCAAAGTTAATGCTCGGTCTAGAATTTTCAAATCCTTTAGAACTACCCGAGCAATTAATGGTTATATCTCTAGCTGTTGAATCCTAATTAAACATTAGGATTTTCTAATACGATAGCGATGCCCTGTCCTCCACCTATACATAGAGAGGCTACACCGTATTTAACATTTCTTCTTTTCATTTCGTAAGCCAATGTTAAAGTAACTCTTGCACCACTAGCTCCGAGAGGATGCCCAATAGCGATAGCACCACCATTCACATTTGTAATTTCGGGGTTTAAACCAAGTTCCTTCTGAACAGCTAAATATTGAGCAGCAAAAGCCTCATTTATTTCTATTAACCCAATATCTTTCAAATTTAGATTAGCAACCTTGAGAGCCTTAGGAATGGCTAACGCAGGGCCAATTCCCATCTTGGCAGGATCGCATCCACTGTGTCCATACCCTTTAATTATAGCCAATGGAGATTTACCCTTTGATTTAGCATAAGAAGAACTACTTATGATAAGTGAACACCCACCATCATTAATTCCAGAAGCATTTCCTGCTGTTACCGTTCCCTCTTTTTTAAAGGCAGGTTTGAGAGATGCCATTTTGTCTTTCACTGCTTTTCCGCGAATAAACTCATCTTTATCAAAGACTATTGGATTTTTTCCGGGAATGGTAATCGCAATTATTTCCTCTTTTAGCCTTCCCTCTATTGTCGCAGTTTCTGCTCTTTCTTGAGAGATTGCTGCCCAATTGTCCTGCTCTTCACGGGAAATTTTGTATTGGTCTGCCAAATTCTCTGCAGTTAATCCCATAGGAAGCTCTACATAGATATCTGTTAATCCCTGATTTAGAGTATCTTCAAACTCAGAGGAACCATATTTAATACCCCATCTTGCATTTCGTACTACATAAGGAGCTTGGCTCATAGATTCAACCCCACCCGCTAAAACAACTTCCCCTTCCCCTAAATATATTTTTTTTGAGGCAAGAACAATTGCTTCCATACCAGAGCCACATAATCTATTTACTGTAAGAGCCGGTACTTCAATAGGAAGTCCCGCTTTTAATCCAATATGACGTGCAAGATAAATGGCATTTTTTTCGGAAGGTACTACATTTCCGTATATTGATTCACTAATTTCAGAAGGACTTACTCCTGCTTTTTCCATGGCTTTTTTAGCTGTGATGACTCCGAGTTCTGTTGCTGAAATATCTTTAATAGTACCGCCAAAAGTACCGAAAGCTGTTCTTACTCCATCAAGTATTACTGCTTGTTCCATATTCTCTCCGTTAAAGTTTTAGTATTTATGATTTCTTTTATTAATCGTTCTTAATTGTTTCGACAGGATCTAGATTTGCCGCCCATCTTGCAGGAAAATATCCCGCGAGACCTGACAAAATTGTAGATGCAGTAGTGACCATAAATATGAATGAAATATCTATATCTACAGGAAGATGATCAAAATAATAAATATCTTTTGGAACTAACTCAATATTTCTCCAGGATGATTTATAAATAATACTGCCTAAAAAGTTAATCACTTCACTTAGCCCATTAATCAATGATTCTAAATTATTAGCATAATAAATACCAACCACACCACCTATAACAGAGGCCAAAAGACCGATTATCATCGAATTAAGGGTAAATATTAATAAAATTGAAGAAGATGGTAACCCGAGTGCTTTTAGTATTCCAATAGACTTTCTTTTGGAACGAACCAATGAATATACAGTAGAAACCATCCCTAATGCCGCTAAAACTATAAATAAAAATACAATATTAGAAATTATAGTCTTTTCCATTCTAAGTGCCGCTAAAAAATTTGCCTGCTCTTCGGCGATAGTTCTTACTGTAAAATAATTTCCCGAAGAACCAACTTTTCCATCAAAATCTGCATCTCTAAGTATATCACTAATGATTTCTTTACAATAACTTAATTCATCTAATGATTTAACTTTTATTGTGATTTGATTCACTGAATTATTTAATTTAAAAAATTTCTGTGCTACAGGAAGAGACATATAAATAAATTTGGAATCATAATTGTAGTACCCAGTTTTAAATAAGCCTATCACTTCAAAATTATTGATATTTAACTCAACCCCTTTTGAAACATTAAAACTTCCACTCGGAACAGCTATTGTTATAGCCCTACCAAGGTTAAAACCATAGAGGTTAAACATTTCTTTTCCGATCACAATTGTATTTTTTTTTGATAAGTCAGGAAGTGAGTCTCGATTGTAGTACTCTAATTTTGGAAAATTAGGAACAGCATTTTGTACAATATCGTTTTCATTCGAAATAGGAACTGCTCTGACCATTATAGGCACAAAAGTATTATTATTTTGTAAGAGTCCATGGCTAGTGATGTTTCCTTGAATGGATACAACCTTATCTTTTAAAATTGTATCATTTTTAAGTAACTCAATCACTTTTTCATAATTCGTAATTTCACCAGTGCTATAGTTATTTTCAATTGTAATGTGTGGACCACCATTCCATAATGATTCCTTTACTTGCCTCTGAAAACCATTAAAAATTGAAAGAACAACAATCAATAGTGATACACCAACAGCCATCACAATAAAAGATAGTCTCGATTTTAAAGAAAGAAGTCCAAATGCTCTTGAACCACGTATATATCTTAATGTGATTAGTGAAATTATATTCATATAAATATGTTTTGTGAAATTGGAGAATCCTTTCTATGTTATATCTTAACTTAAATTATAGAAGGATTCCCAATTTAAAATAGAAATCCTTCTGTGAGAAATGAAATTGCTACTTTATTCCCCACCACCCTCTCTAAAACCACCACCATGAACTGGAAGTGTAATACCAGAAATATAAGAGGCAGAATCACTAGCTAAGAAAGCCGCAGCGTTTGCAATATCATCAGGTTTCCCTGTTCTTCCTAGGTAGATTGCTTTTTTCATTCCTGCTTTTATATTGTCAGGAATAGCGGCTGTCATATCAGTTTCAATAAATCCCGGTGCAATCGCATTGACTCTAATATTTCTAGAAGCTAACTCTTTTGCACAAGACAAAGTAAATCCAATCACTCCCGCTTTAGATGCAGCATAATTTGCCTGACCAGCATTTCCACCAATCCCAACAACTGAAGTCATATTAATAATAACACCTTTCTTTTGTTTCATCATTGGCTTAATCGCAGCTTGAGTACAGTTAAATACTCCAGTTAAATTCACAGCTATAACTGCATCCCACTGTTCTTTTTTCATTCTCATAAGGAGCGTATCTTTTGTAATACCGGCATTATTGATTAATATATCAACACTTCCGTATTCTTTTTGGCAGGCATCCACAAGGGCAACAGCATCTTCTTCTTTCGTTACATTGGCAACTACTGGAATTGCAGTATATCCTTTTGACTTAAATTCTTCTGCTGTTGCTTTCGTAGCTTCTTCATTCATGTCAGAAATAACCACTTTTGCCCCTAATTCAGCAAACTTTAATGCAATTGCTTTTCCGATTCCTCTTGCAGAACCAGTTACAATTACACTTCTATTTTTAAAATCAATCATTTATCTCTCCTCATCTTCTAAATTTTATATTTTAATATATTTTCTGAAATCCTAACGTTTACATCATTTCTAGCACATTCTACAACAACTTTTATTGCATTTTTGACGGCTAATGCACTGGATGATCCATGACCAATTATACAGGTACCATTTACACCCAATAAAACAGCACCTCCATATTCTGCATAATCCAATCTCTTTTTCATAGCTTTTAAAGTTGGTTTTAATAATAAAGCTCCCGTTTTTGCTATATTGGATTCAGCTATATTATCTTTTAATATATGAAAAATAGATTTTGCTAGTCCTTCCGTAGCTTTTAATACAATATTTCCAATAAAACCATCACAGACGACTACATCTACATCCCGACCAGATCCATATAGATCTCTACCTTCTACATTACCTATAAATTTTATTGGAAGTTTTTTTAGTATAGCAAAGGTTTTTAGAGAAAGTGCATTCCCTTTTTTATCCTCTTCACCATTGGAAAGAATTCCTATCTTTGGGCTAGAAATTCCAAATATTTCTCTAGAATATATTTCTCCCATTATTGCAAATTGAGCGAGATACTCTGGCTTGCAGTCTACATTTGCACCAGCATCTAATAGAAGCAGCGGGGGACCTTTTTCTTGAGGGAATGGAACAGCAATAGGAGGTCTATCAACCCCCTGGATTCGTCCTAAGTACATTAGAGCCGCCGCCATAGTTGCTCCTGTATTCCCGGGAGAAAATATTCCAACACACTCTCCCTCAGCAACCAGTTTTATAGCGGTAACAAGAGAAGAATTCTCTTTAGTTTTGACAGCTATGGAAGGAGAGTCCTCCATTCCAATAACTTCTTCTGCATGAATGATTTTTAGTTTATCAGAGTCAAAGGTATATCCAAGGATAAGCTCTCCGAGTATATCCTCTCGCCCTACCAAGACCACTGAGGTTCCAAATTGATTAATAGCATCAATTGAACCTTCTACGAGTCCAGCAGGACCTAAATCGCCGCTCATTGTATCAACGGCGACCCACATATTAAATTACTCTTCTGATTTAGGTTTCTTTACCTTAGGGGCAACCACCAGGTTCCCATCATAATGTCCGCAAGTAGGGCATACTCTATGTGGTGGAATAAATGATCCACAATTCTTACAGGGAACTAAATTCGGTTTTCCGATAGCGTGGTGGGCCCGGTGCATCCTTGTCTTTGATTTTGATTTTCGTCTTTTAGGTGCTGCCATTGGGTCCTCTTAGTGCTTTTTAAAGAAATTTTTTGTAGGCTTTTTCGCCTTTCTACTAAGTTTTTTGAGAAAGTTAAAATGACAAGAAAAAATCATTCAAGGATTTTTGATTTCTAAACTTAGAGTGGTTTCTAGAGGGGTGTAAATACTAAAAATTCTATTTTATTTTTAGTTTAAGTTATGTTCCGTTCGAGTTTTATGAAGAATTTCAACTATTTGCGAGTGAATTATTTTATTTGAAATTACTAGATCTGTAGGATAAGATAAGATTTCTTCTCCATTCATTTTAGTTATTTTTCCACCTGCTTCTGAAATCAACACTGAAGTTGCAGTAAGATCAAATTCAGATACATCTTTCTCCCAAAGACCATCAATTCTTCCCTCTGCCAACCAACACATATCTACTATTATTGAACCCGTTCTGCGAATACTCCTTCCCTTGGAAACAAATGCAGAAATTTGAGAGACCGTATCACGCATATCCGCATTACGATAGGAAGGGAAAGAAGAAATTAATAGAGCTCTATCAATTGAGCTAACTTCTGAAACATGAATTAATTGCTGATTTTTATAAGCCCCTTCTCCAATTACTGCTGTATATGTATCACCTAAATCGGGTAAAAAAATTATACCTGCCACAGGATTATTTCGATAGCTGAGTCCCAATGATATAGCATACAAAGGAAGCTTTCTTAGAAAATTTATCGATCCATCTATTGCATCTATCGTCCAAGAAAAGTCTCCTTTCCCATCTATTCTACCAGCAGATTCACATATAAATGTATCGTTTTGAAATTTTGCTTCGATCACTCCCACGAGATACTTTTCAAAGGCAGTGTCTGACTCATCGAGAAGTTCTTTTTCTCTTTCATCAGTAATACTTTCCCTGTAGGATAACCTTTTTTGAAGATCCCTACAGGCATGTATAATTTTAGTTTGGTTTTGAATTAGATGATCAAATCTTAATTTGACTTCATCGCTTGGAAAATTTAAAGGATCTGCAGTAAGTCTCGCCATATTTATTATGCGACGAGCTCGTCTTCTCCAGATCTTGCTACTACGATTTCCCCTTGTTCTTCTAGCTTACGAATAATATTTACAATTTTTTGCTGTGCCTCTTCTACGTCCTTCAATCGAACAGGACCCATAAAATCCATCTCTTCCCGAAGACCGCTAGCGGCTCGTTTCGACATGTTTTTAAAGATTTTTTCCTGAACTTCCGCATCCACAGACTTGAGTGCCTTCGACAGATCGGCGTTATCAACTTCCCGCATAACTTTTTGAATAGCTTTGTCATCGAGAAGAACAATATCTTCAAATACAAACATTCTTTTCTTGATTTCTTCCGCTAGCTCAGGATCTTCTTCTTCGAGTGCTTCAATGATAGTTTTTTCAGTTCCCCTATCCACATTGTTCAGGATTTCGACCACTGCGTCAATACCACCCGCAGAGGTATAGTCTTCGGAAGCTAGTGTAGATAGCTTCCTTTCCAAAACTCTTTCCACTTCTCGTAAAACATCAGGACTTACTCTATCCATAGTAGCAATTCTCTTAGCAACATCCGCTTGAATTGTGTGAGGAAGTGACGACATGATAGTAGCCGCTTTATTGGGTTCTAAATAAGATAATATTAATGCAACAGTTTGGGGGTGTTCTCCCTGAATAAAGTTTAATAACTGAGCAGGATCCGTTCTTCTTACAAAGTCAAAAGGTCTTACCTGCAAAGAAGAAGTAAGACGATTGATAATATCTATGGCTTTCTGGTTACCGAGGGATTTTTCTAATAGCCCTCTCGCAAAATCAATACCACCATTGGTGATAAATCCTTGAGCCATCATCATCTCATTGAATTCAATGAGAACTTTCTCTTTATCTTCTGGGGTAATTTTATCTAATCGAGCAATTTCAAATGTAATTTGCTCAATTTCATCTTCCCGGAGGTGTTTAAATATTTCAGTAGCTACATCATTTCCGATGGCTATTAAAAATACACCGGCTTTTTGCCTACCTGTTAGATTGGTTTTCTTTGTAAGCATGATTTTCCCTTACCATTATGTAGTATCGGAATTAAAAAGGAATGAGAAAACAGAAAAAAGAAGAACAGGCAAAAACCAATAAAAAGATTTTTGCCTTTAGTAAAATAGTGGGGAAAAACAGAGGCCCCAAAAAATTACTTATCGGTCTCGTCACTCTCCGAAGTTGCAGACTCATTTACTAACTTAAATGTTACCCTTCTATTTTTTGCTGAAGTACCATCTATACCAGGAATTGGATCAGAGGATCCTAAACCTTTAAAAGACATTCTCTTTTCAGGAAAACCTAACTTAACTAAAGAGCTTTTTACAGTTTCTGCTCTCTTTTTTGAATAATAAAGGTTACCTAATTTGTTTCCTTCTTTTTCTTCAGGACCCGATGTATCTGCGTGTCCAGAAATTTCTAGTTTAATAGATTCAGGAAATTTATCTAAAGATTCTTTGATAATATTTCCAGAGGCTTTAATCCATTTTACAAAATCTTGTCTATTGGGGATTTCCCATTTCTTATATTCAAACCCTTCAATTGTATTACCATCGGGATAACGAACATTTTTAAATTTTTCATTCATTTCTCTTATTAAAGCAATATTAGGATCAATATTTGTTGGAATTTCAGGTTTTTTAGCTTCAGAACTTGAATCCCCTTCACCCTCTAAACTTCTGTCTTTGGGTGCATTACCACTGTCGTTTGTTGACTGGCTGGAATCATTTGTATTGGGATTGGAATCCTTCTTATCATTTGAACAAAAAGCCAGAGAAAGTATGATTATCCCCATTAGGATAATTCGAAAATTAGAGATTGAGCGCATAAATAGTGCTTCCTTTTCTATTTATTATTTACCAAGTTACCACTATCACTGATAGAAGTAAAAATTAAAGAAATTTTTACAATCCTTCAATCATTTTATGAAACTTACCTTTGAAACCAAAGAAGAGGATAAAAACCTCCGCCTTGATCATTTTCTTACTCATGCCACAGGAGATGAAATTTCACGTACCTCTATACAAAAGTGGATAAAACAGGGCTGTGTTGTACAAACCCTTACTAATCAGACTGTAAAAGCAGGCCAAAAGGTGAAAGTAGGCGAAATATTTTCAATAAATATTCCTCCGCGCGCCAATTCTCACCTTCTTCCAATTCAAATGGATTTAAGCGTTCTTTTAGATGAAACAGACTTTATGATTATTAATAAACCTGCCGGTATAGCGTCCCACGGAGGTCCTGAGGATAATAGACCGAGTTTGGTGAATGGATTATTGTACCATTTTAAAGAACTTTCTAAATTTGGTGGAGAATCTAGACCAGGAATTGTCCATAGGCTCGATAAGCCTACCTCTGGGGTAATGATTATAGCCAAAAATGACAGAGCTCATATTGCCTTATCCGGCATGTTTCAGAAAAGAGAGATTGAAAAAAAATACTTTGCATGGCTTTTGCAATCTCCAAAAAGTCCCTTAGGCAGAATTGAATCTAAAATAGGCAGACATCCTACAGAACGATTAAAAATGTGTATTCGTGATACGGGAAGAAAAGCTATTACAAATTATAAAATTATAAAAACTATCAACTCCCGAAAAGGAAGAGTTTTCTCCCTCGCCGAAGTTACAATAGAAACTGGACGTACTCACCAAATCAGAGTTCATTTTCAATCTCTCGGATGTCCCGTGGTGGGTGATATGCTTTACTCTCGCTCTGGATCTGAATTTGAAAAGTATGGCTTACTGCTTTTTTCTCAAATGATACAATTCAAACATCCATTTGAGAACAGAGATATTAAAGTCGAGCTTTCCTTCCCAGATAATTTTTTGAATTTTGAGAATGAAGCTAGTTTAAAGTAATTACAATCCTACCCTTTACTTGATTTTGAATGTATAAGAATTCATAAAAACATCTTCATGATATGAAATTATATCGAATTTTTCTTTAAATTTGGTAATTAATTGATTTTCATACTCTAAATTAGAATAAAAAGGATTTGGAAAATCTATAGAATTAGGATTATATTTATATAACATAGGATTAATTTGAAAAAAGCTAAATGAATTAATCTTTGACTGCCCCTGAATTATTTGTGATAGTTCATTTATATCATCTGAATCTTTCAAAAATAAAATTGGTTGCAATATAATAGAAACATTTGAAAAATTAAGTAATGCTTGATTTGAAAATATCCATAAATCAGAACTTTGAGATTGAAGTAATTGATCAATCTTAATTACTTCCTTTGACATTGATTTGTGAAAATTATAATATTTAACTGTAATACTCATTGAATATATCAATAATATAGATAAAACTATTTTCGATAATTTATTTAAATGATTTTTATTTATTCCTGTAAAAGATAAGAGTATTGGTATTAAGGAGTTAGTTACATATCTACTTCCCCAATCAATATTAGAGTTATTTGGAGATAAAATAGAAATTGATACTATACTAAGAATTGAAGAAACAAAAAGGACAGTAAATTTTTTAGGGATATCTTTTATATTGATTATATATATAATAATAAAAATTGAAAGATAAGGCATGTAACCAAAAGTTCCATATCTACCATCTCCATATATTAATAAGGATTTAATAATTCGTAATTTAGAAATCAGATCAAAATTCAAAATATCCGATTGATTTGAAATAACTCTTGTTCCTAAAACATTATTATAGTTTAAAAGATTTATAAGTAAAAATATTAATATTGAAGCTAAAAGAAAAAAAAGATAATAGTATAAAAATTTAATATTAATTTTAAAAATAAATATCAGCAAAATAAAAAAACTCAAAAAAATAATTGATTCAGGTCTAAACCAAACAGATATTCCAGATATAAAACCTATCCATGAGAGGTTAGTTTTACTCATTTCAACATTAATGATTGAAATAGATATAGTAATAATCAAAACAGAGATGGCTACATCCAGGAAACCTATAAAATGAAATAAAATCGGAGTACTTAACAAAATCATAAGTAATATCTCTATTTCTATTTTCCATATTTTATATATTACTAGCAGTGTTATCAAAAATAATATGACGGATATGAATATTATAAATGCAGGATTGAAAAAATAAATTATTAAAGCCATAAAATAGGACTGATATATAGGGAAAGGGCCTATCAGTTTATTATTAATATAATTAAAATTTGGTAATATATATTTACACCCACCAAATTCTTTGATAATTTTACACTTTACCTCTTCTGAAATAAAATCATTTTCAATGATAGCATTTGCTTGTATTAGTTTTATTAAATTGTCTCCAATAAATAAAGACTTAGGATTAATTGAAAATAAGATGTAAAAGCTTAAAAATACAATTAAGGTGATTATTATCTTGTGTTTGTATTCTGAAATTCTAGATATCATTTATTCTCCAGAGTGATTATTCGAATTGAATTTTAAAGTTAAATAATCGGAATTTTAATAATAAATTCTGTTTTTCCAGGGACTGAATTAACTGTAATAATTCCATCATGTTTTTCAATAATTTCTTTACAAAGATGTAACCCAAGGCCAGTCCCTTCTCCCGCTTTTTTTGTAGTAAAAAAAGGATTAAAAATTTTAGGTAGTACCTCTGCCGGAATTCCCGGCCCGTTATCTTCTATACTTACTTCTATATAATCTACCTGTTTATTGATGTTTTCAAAAAATTGATTTTTAGAAGATACATTTATTTTAATTGTACCCTCTCCATTCATCGCTTGAATAGAATTATGAATAAGATTAGTCCAAATTTGATTTAACTCATCTTTATAACAAAAAATATTAGGGATATTCTCATAGTGCTTTTCTACAATTATTCCCTTCTTGATATAGTTTTGATAAATAACTATTACCGTTTCTATGCCATCTATGATATTAGCTTCTTTCTTATCATTTGAGTTTTCACGATGGGAATAATTTTTTAATGCATAAACAATTTTTGAAGTTTTATCAACTGCTGATTCGACATTTTTTACCTTTATTTGTAAACCTGCTAAGTCGTACACCATTCTTAAAATCTCTCTTCTTCGCTCATGTGACCAAAGAATGTTATATCTCTCCTCTAATTTGAATATTTTTATATCTACCAAAGTGTCCGCTATATCAGATGCTATATCAATCCCTTGTTCATCAAGATTCGATCTTAGCTCTCTTTTGATTTTTCTCTCATCTTTCGTTGATACAAATTCATTAGAATTGACCGCTATATTCACTAATTCCCTAGACAAAAATATTAAATCTAGCGGAAGCTCTCGAATTAACTCGGGCAAATATTCAAAAGTTTGCACCAAAGATACTCTCATATTTTCAGCTGTTGCTTTGATCGCACCAATAGGCGTATTTAATTCATGAGCAACACCCGCCACTAATTGACCTAGAGCAGCCATTTTTCCGGATTCAATCAATTGATTCTGAGCATTTTGTAATGCTCTCATCGCTAATTCAACTTTTTGTTTTTCTTCTTTTACTTCTTTTAACAGATTGGAATTAAAAATTGCTCCTGCAACTTGTTCTCCGAGAATTGATAGTTTCGTTTTATCAGAGGGAGATAATTTAAGTTTTTCATCATGATTAGTAAAATCCAAAAATCCAATCACATTGTTATGTAAAACAAGTGGAATTATGAATAAAGAATTGATATTTAGCATTTCTATAATATTAATCTCTTCTTGAACTGCAAACTTCTTCCTAATATTCGGAATGTAGGTTAGCTTTTTCTTTGTCATCACATAACCATGTGCGCCTTGGTTATTTAATATGGGAATCTTTGTTTCGTATAATCTTTCTTGCTCTTCCTCGCTTAAACTTTCAAGGATATTCGAATCTATTAAATTGATTGTCTCTCTATCCTGGGAGATTAAAAATAGAGCATAATTTTTAAACTGATACACAACATGGGTATAGGCAAAAATCTCCATTGCAATTTTATAGATATCATTTGTATCATTAATTCTTTTCAATAAACTATTCAGAATTTCTGTCTCAATTCTAGCTGATTCTACTTTATCTTTTTCTTTTTGGATTTTTTTTACTAAGTTTGAACTATGCACAATTCCTGCGAGTTGTTCTCCTAGAATAGACAGTCGAACTATGTCGTTTTTATTCAGTTTTATATCTGAATCGCCGGCAAGATCTAAAACTCCTATAAGTTCTCCCTGTAGTACGAGTGGAATAATAATATAATTTTTGAAATTACATATCCTAAGTACTTCGATTTCTTCAGGAGTTCCATATTCTCTAATTTTATTAATGTACATAGTTTTTTTCTTTTTATATACTACAGCATGTAAACCATTTGAATTCTCACTCAAAGGAATAGATAAGTTCTCAATTTTATCTTTATCTTTTTTTTGTAAATTAGAGGGAAGTTTCATGTTTTTGAATTCTAAGGTTTCCTTAGAAGAAGATAGAATTCCGAGTCCATAATAATTTAAATCATACTTGGCCTGAATGTAATCAAAGAGCTTTTGCATTATCACTTTTATATTTTGGTCTTCATTCAGACTTTTTATTAAAGCATTCAAATCTTCTGTTTCTTTTCTTTGATTCTCTGCTTCCATTTTAGCAAGATTTGTTTCTTCTAGTAGTCTTACCTTTTGTACGACTCCTGTAATCTGGGAAACGAATCTAGATATAGAAATTAAATCATCATTTTTTAAATCTAACTGTTTACGATTTGTTGTTCCCATAAACATACTGTAGGCTTTATTTTCTACTCTGACAGGAACGTATAAAAATGACTTAGACTGAAATGTATTTATAAATTTTAAATCTGTTATTTTGTTCAAAAATCCTTTTTTCATTTTTGGAAGATATGTAATCTTTCCTCGATTCAATGCAGATGTAAATAATGACTTTGAATCTCGTAAATTCACAGAATAGGTCTTTAAAAAATTATAATTTGAATCGGAAATATTTCTACCTCTGACTTTATAAGGATATGCTATCTTTTTTTGATTATCCACAAAGTACAATGCTAATGCATCAAATGGGTATCGATCTAAAATATAGTCAAAAATATGGTATAATGTTTCTTCTAATGAATGACTATCTAGTATTTTTAATGTAATACTATTTATAGTTTCAATCTCTTCTTTTGCTTTAATAGCTTTGATATTGGATTTTTCTAACTCCTTCGTCCTCTCTTTGACTATTTTTTCTAAGTCCCCCTTCATTTCTTCGATATTGATGATTTCTCTAGCTAATTCTCCTGAAAGAAGATACCCTTGGGAAAAACTAAAAATTAAAAATCCCACATTCAAGTAAGAGGAAGAATTTATAATTTCTAAATTTCTTAGAATTTCATGAAGAACATACCCTATCAGAATTAAATATATAACTCCAAGAGACTTAGAATTATGCCTCTTATTCCGAATTGCAATTATAACAATATAAGAACTATAAAAAATGTAGAGTATAGATACTACTCTCATGAAATCTATCGTTGCAGAAAAATAATTAATTGGTAATATAAATATTGATAGGGATAATATTACTGTAATTATCATAAATAAATTTGTAACTTTTTGATGCTTATCTTCTGGGTATAATTCATTTATATACAAAACTATAAATGGAGCCGCTAGATAAAAAGAAAGGTACTCCAGTGTAATTCCCAATCCAAAGGGAATGGTTTTAAAGAGATTGTTTATCGCCGCCTCTCCGGTAATTATCATCCTTAGGGAAAATAAAATACAAAATATACCATAATATAATAAGTATTTCTCTCTTTTTCTTCTTAAAGAAAATCCAATGTGATAAAATCCGAGAATCAATAATGCTCCCGATCCAAAAAGCTCTATAATAATATTTTTATCATATAAATCATAAATATCTTCTTTTGAGCCAATAATTATAGCACCGAACCCCCCTCTATGAAACTCGAAATTAGATGCTTGTAGTAAGACTAAATTTTCTCCCGCCTTTAGATTAAAATTATTTATCTGGAGAAGTCTATCCGGATTATTTAATTGCTTAATAGAGGAAAGGGTTCCATTGGAAGCTATCCTATTTCCATTTAGAGTAATTTGATATGCACCGTAGATATTATTTACTTTTATAAACAAGTTTATTGGATTCTTACAGATGATTTTGAGTAAATATGTTCCATACCCATAATTCTCTATTTTTGAGTTGGTAGTATCGTTGTTCTTCCAGTTGCCGGGGAGGATCACTAAGTCAGATTTTATTAAATTCCCATTTTTAAAATCTTCATAGGAATAATACCTTCTCCAATAAAATTCCCATTCCCCATTTAGAAATAAATTCCCCTGGGTAGTAAAATCATACTCACCAAGATTAATTTTTCCATTTTTTGCAGTCAGCTGAGATGTAGAATTTATAAGGTTACAAGATGAAAAGCTAATTTGAAATAGTAGTAGAAAGAAGATTAATGGCTTCATTAGCCTAAAAGTAAATAGATAAAAGTTATTCATTCGACCTATATTTCTAACTGAAAAGTCAATTATAAATTTTTTCATAGCTTAACAATCACATTTTATAATTATAGTTAAGTATCTCAAGAGTAATATATTTTTTTAAGAACGAAAATGCATATTATTCTTCAATAAATCAGATCACAAGAGGAGCTAATTGTATGATAGAAAATGAAGATTTTTACTTTCTCTATGTTACATGTAGGAATAAAGAAGAAGCTCGATCGATTGGAAAGGCTCTAGTGAGTTCAAAGCTAGTAGCCTGTGCAAATATAATTGATAAAATGGAATCAATTTATATTTGGAATGATGAATTGATAGAAGATTCTGAAGTTATTTTAATAGCGAAATCGATCAAAACTAAATACAACGAAGTAGAATTAACTATCAAAGCATTACATTCTTATTCAAACCCGTGTATCATATGTATGCAAATAGTGGAAGGAAGTAATAAATTTTTAGATTGGATTAAAAATTCTATTAAGAGTTAATCTATATAACAAAAAACCCGCCTAAATTCGGCGGGTCTTAGGGATTTATTCAATGTTTATCTAAGATAGTAATTAATTACTTTTTCTTAGATGCGGTTTTCTTTTTGGATGCAACTTTCTTTTTTGCAGCAGCTTTCTTTTTAGCAACCATTGACTCGCCTCCTGTTTAGATTTTCATTCGTTGTTTAATATTTTTAAATGCCGAATGAGATGTTATATTGTGACATAATTATTTTGTACACAAAATCTTGTAAAGAATTTTACTGAATATTATAGAAAAAAATTTCTAATACAGTAATCTTTACTTTTATCATCTATAATTTCTATCGGCAAATTTTATTAAACATAACAAAAAATGATTAAGATATTTATAAATCATCTTATGTTTTTTTTAATAAATGATATTTAGTATCATATAATTTCAACTTATAAATTATATTTATAAATTATTCTGAATTTTTAATAAAAATAAATTGTAAGACTTACTATAAGCATGAACTTCTGTATAAAAATAATCCTTGATTTATAATTTATACATTAATCTGTAATGTATAATGAAAAAAATTGGAAGAATACATTTAAATCTCTTTATTGGATTAGTCATTTCTCTTTCATCAATACTATTTTTCTACTTTTGTTCATTTAAGATTTATGAATTATTCACAATTAATTGTATAAATAAAGATTATTTAACTTGGGATCCTGAATTAAGATATATCATTACGTTAAAAATGATGAATTATCTTCGGGATTTTAATTTCGTGAATTTCTTTTTGTTATTTTTTGACTCTCCCCATTGGCCTTCCTTGAGAAATGTAATCGAAAGCTTCATTTTTCTATCAACTCATCACTCTCCAACAAAAGTTATCGTACTTACATACTTTTCTTTTTTATTCGTGCCGATTGTTTTATTCTTAATTATGAGCTTAGTGTATAAAATAAATATAACTTTTGGTTTAATTTACGCTTTTATGATTATATCCCTACTACAAGCTGATTCCTTATGGCTCTATTCGCTAACAGGGATGCTTGAATTACAGGGAGCTTTATTATTTCCTATTGTAAGTTATTTTGTATGGAAATCATTAAGTGATATTGATTTTATTAGCAAGAAAAGAAATGGATGGTTAACTTTATCTGTAACATTCCTATTATATCAGACAAAGTATCCATATGGATACATGCTTGTTCTTTTTATAGCAATATTTCAAATCTTATTTTTCACAAGAACTACTTGGGAATTCGGATTAGACTATTTAAAAAGCATGAAAATACCTTTCAAGAAACCCTTCTTACTTTTGGCTTTCTTGTTATTGATTGTACTTTTACTTTTTAAAAGTTCATTGCCGGGTAAAGTGCCCGGTTATTTTACCTACTCTATTGTACTATTTACTATGATTGATTTTTTTATTTATTTTTTCAAAGATAATAATACTGAAAAGTCTCATCTAGGATTTGTTATTCAATGGATATTTTTTCCTATAATAATTTGGATCTTGATCCAGCCGGATAGGTTTGGAAGCTATTCAGGACAAATATCTCATGTTGAAACTCAAGGATTTAACCCGGGTCAAAAAATAGATAAGAACCTTGATTACTTGCTAGTTTTTTTTACTGAGTTCATTTTCAATGCATACAGAGAGTTTCATGTATCCTATATTGTTCTCATTGGTAATGCGATGATTTTTTTATGGGGTGTATATGATTTCCATATTTCTAGAAAATTGAACTTTGGCTTTTTCTTAAGTTCAATCTCATTGATTACTATTATTGAACTCAGTCTTTTTACAAGTAACCGACTGGCAAGACACACATATCACTTGTATCCTACCATGTTACTTGGTATTTCTATTTTTATTTTAAGCCTGATACCTAAATTTAGGCTTCTACCCATTCTTCTTTCTGGAGGACTATTGGTAATTATCTCTTTTCCTTTTATCACATCACCTTTATTATCTCTCTCAAAAACTGAGATTTGTTACGCAGGGTATGATAAAAATGATTATAAACTCCCAGAATGGATAAAAACGATGGGTTTAGAAAAAATGAATAAAAATACAATTTTATTTAATGAAGTGAACCCATTACACGTAAATAAAGCAGATTCAGAGTATGTTCTTTTCAAGATTGCGTATGACAAAAAAATATTACTATTAGTTGATCCAAAGAGGTCTAACCAATATAAAAACAATTTTGAAGAGATTTGGATAATTTCTAATAATTGTACTGAATCTGATAGATTTAATTCCCAAAAAAACATTTTAACAGAACTCGGATTTGTAGTTAATGAGTTCGAAGAAACAAAAAATGAGATTGGATGTATAAGAATTCTAAAAAAATAAATCCTTATACTCCTGTTTTTGGTTTTAACTTAGATTTCTTATGTTTTAAATAAAGTCAGAATGAGTCAAAAGTTTTTTAATCAAAATATTTAACTAAATATCTTTTAAAATCAGAAGAAATTATATAGATATTTAACAGAAAATTTAAATTTGAATTGAACTCTGCCTGCTAAAAAGAAAATTAATCATAAAATATATTTTAGTTTAGAGTTAGTTAACCACAGGTAAAACAACTTATACCATGGAAATTATAGTAAAAGAAAGTAAATCTATCCCAATTATAGAAATTACTGGAGAAGTAGATTTATATAATACAAAAGATATAAAAGATCTATTTGACCAACTGATTAAACAGAAAAAATATAAGATAGTTCTTAATTTAAAGAATGTTCCTTTTATGGATTCATCAGGAATTGGTACGATAGTTACAAGTATGTATAAGCTTAGAAAGTATGACGGAGATCTAAAAGTATGTAATTTATTTGGTTCCGTTGCAAAAGTTTTCAATCTGACTAGAATAAATACCAGTATTGAAGTCTATCCGGAGGAGGAAGATGCAGTGGATTCATTTTTTTAACAAAAGTTCTTTTCTGTTGATACTATTTTTATTCATTAACTGTACAATATTACTTTCAGATAAAAAGAAGGATAACTCTTTTCAAATTTTGATTGGGCTTGGAATAGTTCAATCTATTCCAGATGTTTATGCAAAGCTTGTATTTATGAACCCATTATTTTTATCTGATACTTTGAACACAAGTCTCATTACCGATTATTCAATTTCAAATACTAGTTCATCTAATAAAAAGTTAGTCTTAATTCATGGATGGAATACTTTAGATCCAGCATTGCCCTCTTATCCAACAGAAAATGATTTAAAAAATAGAGTAATTTCTCAATGGGAGCATATTTTAAGAACAGATACAGTTTTTTTAAATACAGTCATAGCTAAAGGTTATGATGTATATTTTTTTACTTATTTGACTTCTAACTCTATTGAAGCAAATGGAATTAGATTTAGATATCTACTCGACAAAGCATTTTCTACCCAAAATTCAAATGTATATATTTTTGCACACTCTATGGGAGGATTAGTATCACGTATAGCTTTATATCAAAATAATAGTCCAACTTATCTGAATAAATTAATATCCTCAGGAACACCTTACCATGGGTCTCCTTGGGCAAGCTCTTCTTATCAAAAAGATAAAAGTGTGATTGGAGATCTTGCTGGATTTTTAACAAATACAGATGGTGGACAAAATCTAGCCTGGGATAATTTTGATTTATCTATAACAAGTGCCTCAAATTCTATTTTAAGTAAGTATAATTCTAACATATCAAGAGATTCCCTTATCAAAGCCTATTATGGTTCAATTAATGCTGGTGGATCCAATTACTCTGGAACCGATTTAACACTAACTGTAGGATGTTTAACCTTAGGTTCTGTATTTTCTCCTTCAGACTGTGTAGTTCCAGAATCAAGTGCAAAATTTTCAGGTGGAGGCATCACTCAGTCAGTAAATATTGGCGGATATAACCACGTAGATTTAAACTTGAGAGTAAATGCAGTTAAAACTCAAATCTTGAGTGATTTACCTTGATGTTTTCTCATATTTACATAGAAGAAGAGGTACAGGATCACCCAGTCGTAATAGATGTTTTAAGTAAATTTCCTAAAGCAATAATTGTTTCAATCAATAACTACAAAAATGTATTTAATCCATCTAATCAAAACTTTCAATCCCAAAAACTTAAAAAAAAGTTAATACTTGCAAAGAAAAAAGATAATTATATTTATAAAGGATCACCATTAACTGATACTTTTCACAGAGGTAAGTTTTATTATAATACTTTAATTATGAATTGTTTATATAATTGTGATTATTGCTATCTTCAAGGAATGTACAATTCCTCTCATATAGTAATTTTTGTTAATCTAGAAGATTATTTTTTAGAAACAGAAAAAATACTAAAAGAAGAAAATAAAATGACACTTTGTATTTCATATGATACTGATTTATTAGCATTAGAAAGATTTATTCCTTATACATCAAAATGGATAGAATTTGCGAAGGATAACCCCAATCTAACAATAGAAATTAGAACAAAAAGTAATTCATATAATAAAATTTCACATTTAAAACCTATTGATAATGTAATACTTGCTTGGACATTAAGTCCTGATGAAATAGTAAAAGATATCGAAAAAGATACTCCCACATTAAATAGACGATTAAAATCACTATGTGATGCAACTTTGAATGGATGGAATACAAGAATTTGTTTAGATCCTATTCTCTATGTAAAAAATTGGAAAAATATATATACAAATTTAATTTCGAAGATTATTGTTCATCCTGAATTGATGAATATAACTGATATTACATTTGGAGTATTTCGTATTAATTCAGAATATTTAAAAAAAATCAAGAAGATGAGAGTAGATTCTAAGATTATTTATCATCCTTACAAAAAATATGGATCAGTTGAAACTTATAAAAAAGAAATTCAGATTAGAATACAAGATCATATCTTAAATGAACTTTTAAAATTCTTTCCTAAAGAAAAAATTTTTTATTAAATTATGAATAAAATTGCGATTGTTACCGGAGCATCGAAGGGAATTGGACTTGAAATTTCTAAAAAATTGAATGAAATGAATTTTAATGTAATTGGTATAGCTCGAAACTTTTCAAATACAAACTATGATCACCCCTTATTTACGAAATTTCATTTTGACTTACTATTAATAAATGAATATGAAGATAAACTAAAGACATTAAAAAACTCAAAAGAGTTAAATATTTTAGTCAATTGTGCTGGGACAGGATTATTTGGATTACACGAAGAACTTAAATTTAATGAAATTAATAAAATGTTAACTTTAAATTTCGTATCACCAATTTTATTAACTAAATTATTTCTAAGAGATTTAAAAAATAATAAGGGGTACATATTTAATATTTCCTCAGTTACTGCATTACAAGATTCTCCATTAGCATCAGCTTACTCTGCATCAAAAGCAGGACTTACACAATTTGGTAACTGTATTTTTTCTGAAGGTAGAAAAAATGGATTAAAAGTTATAAATATACATCCTGATATTACATCTTCATCCTTTTATGATAGTACGTGGTTTCAGGAAGAATCTGATGATAAAGAATCTTTTTTGGAATGCGAAGAAGTTGCAAATACTATTGAATTTATTTTAAAACAAAAAGAATCTACTATAATAACGAATATTACAATAAAGCCACAAAAACATCGAATAAAGAAAAAAAAGTTTTAACCTTATTATTCTAAGACTTCAAACTCTGTTCTTCTGTTTACTTTACTTGCTTCAGGGCTAACACTATTAATTAATGGTTGGGTAGATCCTCTACCTTCTATAGTTATTTTCTTTGATTCTATTCCTTTTAGCATTAGATATTTTTTTACAGATTCTGCCCTATCCCAAGATAGTTTTTTATTTGCTTCTAAGTCTCCCGTTAAATCTGTATGACCCGTGACTTTTATTTTTATATCAGGATTTTTAATTAATATCTCACTCAAAGCGTTTAGTGTTGGATAAGATTCCCTTAGTAAATCTGGTGAATTTGTTTCAAAATTGATAGAATTAAGTGTTATCTTTTTTTTATCTTTTATAGCTTCTGTGATATTTTGAATATCTTTATCTATCTTTTTTTGTATGATTATTTGATCTTCGTCTATTTTAGTTTTATTGTTTTCTTGTTGTGTAATTATTTTTTCTTGCTCTTCACGCTTGGGTTCATGAGGAAGTATGTTTTTTATATTTTTATTTTTTTCAATTGGAAAATTTGGTTTTAAAGTTGATACAGATGTATCACTCTCACTTTCTTCGGACTTAGATTGTTTGGCAATATATATGTTATAGTTTTCATCTTGCTTTTTTCGACAAAAAATTAATGAATTATCTATAGGATTCACTATTAAATATGCTTCATTTGCGTCTGTATTTATTTCACTACCAAGATTTTGAGGCTCTCCAAATTTTCCATTTTCTAATATTTTAGATTTATAGATATCGTATCCACCGTAACCACCAGGTCTATTAGATGCGAAATATAAATACTTTCCATCAGGTGATACAGAAGCAGAAATAGTTGATGTATTTCGCATATTAATATTTGAAGGTAATTCTTCTGGATACATAAAATTATTATCATAAATTTTTGAACGGAAAATCTTCGCCTGACCTGGATTTCCAAATGGATACCTAGTAAAATATAAATATTCTCCATGTAGATATGGATTCTCTTCCATTTCATCTGTATTAATTAAATCAGATATTGTGGCTGGGGTTGACCATTCTCCATCTACTTTTTCAGAATAATATAAATCTCTTGAAATACCCACCTGCCCATTTGATAATCGAAACTCTAATGAACCATCTCTATTAGAAGAGAAAATGATAAAACTTTCATCACCCATAACAAAAGGACTCTGATCATCATATGGAGAATTTAATTCTCTAACTTCAGTTGGAGAACTCCACCTTCCATTATTTAACTTTGACTTATATATATCTGTATACTGTGAATTTCTTTTTGAATAAAAATATAAGGTTTTACCATCACTAGTTATAGAAGGCCCGAACTCTTGAACAGGAGAATTAACATTTCCAGGAATTGGTATCACTTGGTATGAAACAGACTGTGGGTATATTTCAATTATTGTAAATAAAAGAATAAATGTTACAATAAAAACTTTTTTTTTATTCAAGTTCACGTTTAAAAAAACATAGTAACAGCAAAACCAAAATGTACTACCTTTCCACCCATTGAATAGTTAGGATTTCGAGTCGTTGGAATATTCTTTATGACTAATTCATCTGTTAATTTTTGATACTCAGCTACTAAATCTAATATTATTGGACTTTTTTGATTGGGCAATGCCTTTTCTGGAAATAGAATAATAGACATACCTGCTGTTCCAACCATTTTATCAAAATCCATCCAGTTATTGCTTCCAGTCATCACTGGAGTAGGACGTGGTCTTTTTGTAAAACCGGCTCTGAGCTTTAACCATTCTTTAGGAGAGTATTCTAATCCTGCTCTTAGTACTATTATATCATTAAAGTAATTTTTTTCAGAATAAGTTTGTTTTGTTCTAGAAAGTCTGAATGCACTCCACATCTCTTTATCAGCCTGTATGGAAAATAATAGATTATCCAATGCTTTATATGCAAATCCTAGTGACATTTTTCTTGGTGAAAAATGATCGTACATTGCAACATCAAAATCTAATTGAATACCTAAAAGAGTAGTTTGTGCTCTAGCAGGTAACCCATCGACACTTAAAGCAATCTCTCTTCTGAAAGATAGACCAGCTTGAAATTTTCCATATTCAAAAGCTAATCCAAATGTAGGATTTACAAATGGCTTTGTTTGAAGAATTACTTGTTGATTAGGTGTTACAGTATCAGGGGAAATTGGTACATCTTTCAATAAAATCGAACCTTGACCTGAAATTATAGCATTGAACCCAACACCAGCAAATAGTCTATCTTTCCATAATTCTACTCCAATTCCTCCCATGATAGTTGGCTTAACATTGGAAATTCCATATTGTAAATATCTATGTGCAGTCGGGTTTACATCATTTATAGTTAGCAAATCACCATTTCCAGGTAACAATAGATTTAAACCAAATTTTATATTTCTCTTTAGGTCATATATAGAATTCAAATTAATTGTCATACCTAGTCCGGCATAATCATCTCTAACTTTAGTTATATCTTGATTTTGAGGTGCACTTGTAGATAATTGTGGTCTTGCAAGATTATACTGAAATGTTAACTCATGAGGAGTTCGATTGCTTCTATTAAAAGGAGTATATTTGAAAGAATCTTTTTTCATACGAGCCCAAAGTGATTCTTTATTTTGTGCTACATCACTCTCTAACTTAGGCTGCTGATCTTCTTCTGAAATACTTTTTGCTTCTTTTTCTGCCTTTTCTTTTTCAATTTGAGCAAAAATCTTATCTCCTTCCGATAATCTTCCTAAACCAGCCACATTATAATATACTGATGATGCATTGTTGACTGTTGCTGTAACCGCATTACCCATTCCATTTGCCGCAGGGTGTGCACCATATACATCCCCATAATCTCCAGCAGTTAATTTAAACATATTAATTAACATTATAAAGCTAATGATAATAAAATATCTTATTACTTTTATGGTAAAATTGAACAAAATTAAGTCTTTTTTCCTCTATTCCAAAAACTTATTAAATGAATACTTAGAATTTTCAGAAAGTTTATTGTATATTTTTGACTGTAAATTATTATCAAAAGATTTCTGGTTATTCCATTTTTTAAAAATATTATCCCTAATTATTGAAAATTGATTTATAACATCTTTTTCTAATTCCTTATCCCTTAACAATGCTAATTCATTTAATAGCTTATACCCACCCATTGAATTTAGATTATTAAGTATTTCTGAAAATATCTTTGTCCTATCTTTATTATTAATTCCTAAAAGTAAAGTGGATCTTATTCCTAAAAAATTAACAAAAAAATTAACAGCTTGAGTTGTCATAATTTCTTGCAGAAGAGGATGTGAATATATATCTTCTCTATACTTAACAACTAAATCTGATGGAAAATAGTCTAAATATATCTCATCTAAATCTTTAATACTTAATATATTTTCTCTAAGAATATCATTGTACAAATCCATTTTAACATAGCCAAGTAGTACACATAAAATTGGTTTAACAAGTCCTCCATTCTTATCTTTATTTTCATTCCATTCCAAATCAGAATTTGGAATTTTTTCTGTGATTGGATTTAACAAATTTTTCTTAATTAAAAAAGTTGCAACATTAGCATATTGCTCATGCCCAATATTTATACTTTCTATGTAATCAATATCTATACTTAAACTTTGTAATGCATTATCACGTAAAACTTTTTGACATACTTCGTCCGCTATTTTAAAAAGATTTTTATCTCTTTCTTCATCATCTTTAATTTTCTTTTTTTCTAATAACGTAGAAAAAAATATCTTAAGATTAACTTCATGATCAGATAAATCTACTCCCGCAGAATTATCTAATGCATCTGTATAAATTTTACCACCCATTAGAGCATATTCAATTCTTCCCAATTGTGTAAAACCTAAATTACCACCTTCGCTAACAACTCTTGCTCTTAATTCCTTACCATTAATTCGAACTTCATTATTTGCAGGATCTCCAACTTTTAAATTATCTTCACTTTCAGATTTTACATAAGTTCCAATTCCACCATTATATAATAAATCCACTGGAGCTCTAAGCAAGGCAGATACCAATGCCTGTCCTGATAAACTATCTTCTGTTATACCTAATATATTTTTTAACTCTTTTGATAATGGGATTGACTTTTGATTTTTATCAAAAACTCCTCCACCTGATGATATAAGTTCTTTCTTATAAAAATCCCAACCTGAGTTTTTATCTTCAAAAAGTCTTTTTCTTTCCTCATAACTTTTTTGCGGATCAGGATTTGGATCTAAGAAAATATGCTTATGATTAAAGGCCGCTACTAATTTAAAATAGGGACTATCTAATAATCCATTCCCGAAAACATCTCCACCCATATCACCTATACCAACTACTGTAATACTTTCTTTTCTAAAATCTATATTTAAATTTCTCAATTGTCTATCAGCAGTCACGAGAGCACCTTTTGCCGTGATACCGAATGCCTTGTGGGAATAGCCCCTAGATCCACCAGATGCAAATGCATCTCCCAACCAAAAATTCCAATTTACTGAAATTGAATTCGCTGTATCAGATAACTGTGCCGTTCCCTTATCAGCCGCTACAACTAAATATGGATCAAAATCGTCGTACGAATATGGTCCATTTTTGCTTGAAAAATATATTTCATTTCCTTTTACTCGATTATCCGTCAACGAAAGAAGTGATTGAATATAGCCCTTGTAAGCATCTACCATTTTCATTTCTTCTGGTGCGTAAGGATTTTTAGTTAAAACAAATCCTCCTTTAGATCCAACAGGAACTATGACAGAATTTTTGACCATTTGGGTTTTCATTAATGATAAAATTTCAGTTCTGTAATCGGATGGTCTGTCACTATATCTCAATCCACCCCTAGCTACAGGTCCTCCCCGCAAATGAATTCCTTGAAAATCTGCTGAATATACAAAAATTTCCCTAAATGGTCTGGGATCAGGTAGGCTAATTGGAATGGAACTATCAATCTTATATGCTAAAGTAGTTCTTAAGATTCCAATAGCTTTATTTTCACCATCAGAATTTATACCGAAAAAATTCGTTCTAACTATTGCATATAACGCAGTTCTTAGAGAATTTAGTAACTCATCTTCTAGCAAGGTTTTTGCTTTGTCACACAATTCTTTGAGCTTGTTTACATCTAACAAGCTGCCAAAGTAAAACTTAGATTCAAAGTAAGTCCAAAGCTCTTCTGAAAATTCAGCATTATCGAGTAATGCCTTATTGAAGTCTGATTTTTTAAAAGATGGATTTGTTTGAAGACAATAGTCTCTCAATGACTTCAAGAAATGCAATCCATTTACATTCAAATTTGTATAACGAATCAATTCTGACAAAGAATCAGAAGCTAAGATACCTAACATAGAATACTCAAACGTTGATCTCATTCTATCATATAAGTTATTGGTATTATTAAAATATTCAAAATAAAATTCTGTCTTTGCATATAATGCTCCATTGTATCTAAAACGGTAAACCCGTTGTGAAATTGGAGATAGACCTAAATGAACTAAACAGGATACCCACTTTGATAGTTGATATTCTTTATCCCTTGTTACTGCTGATAAGATTGTTGCTCCCGTACCTGATTCCGTAATTACAGCTTTTATTCGAGAATCATGTAACTTTCTTACTAACTCTAAATCATATATTGCTCTTTCAGGGTCATGGGTAGCTATATAATCTTCACGAAACTCTAGGTCTTCTGGGAATTTTTCATCCTTGTATCTATCTAACCATTTATTTTCTAATACTTCTATCCAAGGTCTGAAAATGAATTCAATTTTTGAACTTACTTGAAATAATAAATGTCTAGTTATTGAATTTGCTCGGATTAATTGAAATCCCTGAATATAGTTTTTAATTAATACCTGAAAATTCTTGATTCTTGTATCATTTATTTCTTCTAAAACAATTGAATTAGCCTGCTTCCATATCTCTTCTGACCAATCTTTCTCAGGAATAGTTGTTATAATTAATCCTAAATCATCTGTTAATTTGATTCCATTAGATCTTATGTTTGTTTTTAATGATTGCTCAACGATTGCACTATAAATCAAAATGTAAGACTCTTGCGGTAATAAAAACAAAATCTCAGTAGGAATATAATTAAATACCATTCTCACAGTTCTTCCTAATCCAGAAAACATTTGTATATTTTCTTTTTCCATAAAACGAATCAATCTTTCTCGTAATACAGGAATTTCAGAAGTTCCGGCATTTGATCCTCTTTGATTAAACGTCCCTTCTAATAATAGTTTTTTCTTTTTACCTGCAAATACTATATAAAATAAATTTCCATCATTGAGGAAGGAAGGAATAGAGGATTCCCTTGCATAAAACATCGAAGTTTCTTCGACAGACGGAATAGAATTAAACCAATCCCACGTATCACCAGATTCTTTTAATTGCCCAAGAGAATGTTTTTGTACATCATCTTGGTAATAACCACCCTCTAATACAAAACCTTTTTTCAGTAACCAGTCAATTAAATCAGTATGTAACCTATCAAAACTTTTTGACCATAGATGCTCATTGTCAATTACCAAGAATTTATAATCCTGAGTATAAATTAATATTTTCTTATAAGCACTCTCTAAATGCTCTTCTAATCTTTCAATAACATGATTTTGTAAATTTTGGATTTCTATATAGTAAAATTCTTGGTGATCAGAGGGATGAAAATGTAAACTTCGATTTATTTCAAGTTCATGTGAATGAAATAATTCTCTAATCTTTGCGGCAAAAAATGGCATAGATTTACAAATTATCGTAATACATGTAAGCTCAATTCTCAGGAGAGGATCTCCCTCTTGAGGTTTGTATGTTTTTATACTTAATTCGTCTTTTTGAATAATTTTATATAAGTCAAATAATTCATTCTCTAAATAGCTTATCTCTGCTGGTTGATAAAAATCAGTATAAATATCGCTCAAAGATTTTTGAAATGATTCATGGAAGAATGGTTCAATATTCGCCATACAAAGAACTCCTAATTAAAAAAGTAAAAATTGGATTATGAAAAATTCTATCAAACTTACAAAATTACTAACTGATTATAGTTAGCACTTATTTCAGTTCAACAATTTTACTTTATAGAGTAAATATTCGCAAGAATATTTAATTTTTATTTTTACCCTAAAATTATTGGAATTCTATCTAAATAATTTGAGACATAAGATTAGAAATACTTTGCCGGAATTGCTTATTATTTTATTTCGAGGATTTTTCCTTTCAGAAAACACGTGACAAAATCTTTATTTGAATTGTATAAATAATTTTTTATTTCAACGGTTTCCAATACCAGTAACAGGGGAACATTATCAGCATATACTACTGTTTCCTCTGGAACATTAATATAACCAATTGCACTGTTAAATTGCTTTCTAAACACAGCTCTTATCCCAACTTCTTGGTTTAAGTTTTGCTCGGAAATATTTTTCATCTGCAACCAAATAGACTTATTTCCAACTTTTATTAATACTTTCTTACTCATTCTTCCTGAATCTCTTGTGCTCTGGTTGGTTAACCTATCCGTTACAGTAGAAATATTTGAAGATAATTGACCTTGTTCAATAACTTTCTCTCCCGTATAACCGACAAAAATATCGATTAAATTATTGGGATGAGGAAAGCTTACCATTTTATATATTGATCCTTCTGGGATTTGAGTGAGCTCTTTTAGGTCTAAATCACCAGGATTGATTTTTCCTGTTTGATCTACATAAACTTTTCTATCATATAAATAGATTGTCTTATAACCCTTCATGGTTCCAATTTTTACATAATGCATTATTTGTTGTAGGTCTTGTGCGGTAGATCTAGCGGCTTTTCTATAAATCCCAGTCATCTTAAAATCAAAATAGGATCCTGTGACGAGAAAAGTTTGAAACCCAAGCTGAGCAACAGACTGGAGTGTTGACACTAATTTGTACGGATCACCTTCCTGAGCAGTTGCATCTGTATATAAAATAAATCTTCTATTTTTATGATTACCGAATGCTAGATCCACTTTTGATTTTATCAAGGAAGCAGATAGTTGTTCTATGTTCAACTCCCCACCAAATCTAATTCGATTTAACTCTTCTCTTAACTTTTCATGATCCCTTGATGGTTTGATTACTTTTACATTTTTATCCCCTAATAAAACCAAACCTATTGACATATCAGAGCCGAGTAGTCCTTTAATGTACGATATAAGAGTCTGTGCATCTTTTGCAAAGGAACCCGATAAATCTATTGCATATACTATTTCAATATCTTCTTCTTTATAGATTTCTTTGTTTTTTTTCTTTTTTGGTGTAAGGTAGGAAAAAGTCTTAATTACATGTTTTTCGATTCCAAGATAAAAATCTCCCTGCAAAACTGATTCTGTTGTATAAATAGGCTTTCCCTTGCAATTAAAAGTTACAGTTTGTATTACAGGATCTCCTGAAAAATCAATTTCACTTTTTACAATATAATCAGATTCAAACTCCCCGCATATCCCTGAAATTAATTCCCTAGAAGGTTTTTTATCGGGTGTTTCTTCCTGACTTTCTATATAATTTCTAACCTTATCTGAGTCAGTTACATCAATTTCAAAATTTTCCTTAGCATAAAAAGCAATTAAATCTGCCAGACCTTCGGAAACGTTATCTTTTTTCTGCAAAAATAAAGGTGACTCCCCAATTACATAGGAAGGTATAAAAGAAATCTCTCTGGCTTCCAATTTATTGGAAATTAGAAGATTTGTAATTAGAGTAAAAATATATAAAAAAGCAAGAAATTTAACTTTTCTTACTTTTTTAGAAAATTTGATAAGATGATCCATCATTAAATTTAATTAGAACGGGAAACTAAGTTTATAGCTTCCCCACACCTCACCTTTTTTATTTATGAATTACTCTACTCTCATCGTAGGTTTACTATAAGAATAAAGATTATGAACAGAACCCTGTGCTTGTGCGGATTCAGATCGTCTTTCAAATCGCAACTTCCCGTTGTAAAGTGCTTCATGCAGCAGAGGAATGCTTTTATATCCCATATCCTGAAATGATTGTCGGAGACCTTGGGAAAGATATGGAACAAAATTAGTAACGGAACCTTTATCGACAACAGCACCACTCACTCCCTGTGCTACTTTGATTTTTTGATTTTCACTAAAATATCTTTTATCACCTCCCGCTTTCATGGCTTCCAAACTTGCCATTCCACGGTATTTCTTTAAGCGCATTCCATTTTCATAAAAATAATCACCAGGTGCTTCATTTGTTCCTGCGAACATCGAACCCATCATACAAACACTCGCCCCTATAGCTAGGGCTACAGAAATATCACCAATGCTTGCAATTCCCCCGTCAGCAATGACAGGAATATCATATTTTTTGGCAAATTGAGATGTCTTATAAACTGCAGTTGCCTGAGCTCTACCAACAGCCATAGTCTCCTGGGTAATACAAATTGATCCGGGTCCCATGCCTACCCGTAAACCATCTGCCCCTGCTTCTATTAAATTTTTACACTGATCTTTGGTGACAACATTTCCAGCGATTACATCCAGATTTCTGTAGTTAGATTTAATAAACTTAATCATTTCTATTTGATAAGTTGAGTTTCCCTGTGCCGAATCGATAACAATTAAATCAACACCTATATCGTATAAAGCGGCAACTCTCTCCCATGATTCAGGAAGCGTAGAAACCGCCGCCCCAACCCTAAGTCGTTTGTTGTGATCTTTGGATGCATCTGGAAATTCTTTATTCTTTTTTAAATCAGAGCGGCTAACTAAAGCAACTAAGTATCCATGTTTATCAACAATGGGTAACTTTCCTTTTTTGCTGGTTTTTAAAATATTATTTGCTTCTTTAAGACTAATTCCCACTGCTCCAGTAATTAGTTCTTTGGTCATAACGTGACCTAATTTTATGTTTCTATCTTGTTCAAAATCTATATCACGATTAGTGACGATTCCAATTAATTTAGAAGTAAAAGTCCCATCCTCAGTAATAGGAATACCCGAAAAGTCGTGCTTTTCTTTAATTATATCTAAATCATAAATTGTATTCTCAGGGCTCAATATAATCGGATCTGTTATGAAACCATTTTCGAATCTTTTCACTCTTCTAACGTGCTCAACTTGCTCATCAATTGAATTATTATAATGTATGATTCCCATTCCGCCCTGAAGTGCAAGCGCTATAGCCATAGAAGATTCTGTTACTGTGTCCATTGGAGAGCTGATTAATGGTTTTTTAAGAGAAATATTTTTAGAAATTCTTGATTCTAAATCAACATCGCTCGGGTTAAAGTCTATAAATCCAGGTAGAACTAAAAAATCTCTATATGTCAATCCAACCGGTCCTGAGAGAAGCTCTTCTCCAGAAAATCCATCAGTCATATCAATCTGGTGTGTTTTCATAAATTATCCTTATTTACAGATAAAAGAATTGGACTAAGTATGCAACTTTATTTCTTATTGTACTGAAAGGTATTCTTATGGAAACAGAGATTATAGAAAGAAAGGCAAGAGAGTTTGAAGAGTTAACAGATTTACAAAGAATTAAAACTCTTTTTGAGCGTTTTTTAAATAATGTTGAAATGAAAGGAAAAGATCACCGTCGGAATGCATTTTTTCGAGGGAAAGTAGGCTCCCTTTCAAATGATATAATTACTTTTCAAATGGAAATTCATTCTGCCACTCTCTTAAAAGATACAGAGATTACCCTAACCCGATTTGTAGGAAGATTTATTCACATTGAAGGAACCATTGTAGGAGCCGCCCCGAATCATATCTTTATCATTCGAATAGATTCTATAAAATTAGCGAAAAAGGCAAGAGTAAGCAGTAGACTTAATCCTGGACCTGATGTTGTATATGCCACCAATTTTAAAGTTGTTAGAGCAGCAATTAGTGTGGATTCCATGAATATTCCCACATTTATTAAAATTACTTTCAGTGATTATGAAAATAAATTATTAAAAAAGTTTGATAAAATTAAAATAGATATCTTTCGTCCCTCCAATGAAGAAAAATTTCATTTAGTCCAGAGTACAGGCAAAGCTATATTTATTAAAGATACCCAAGATCCTAAATCATATCTTCCTTTCAGTGAAGAAGAATTTTTAAATTGCGAAGAAGAGTTTTTTGAGGATATTGAAGATGTAATCAAAGATTATAAACAAAAAAAGATAACATCAGAAATTATAATGCCAATTATTATTTTAAATGGACTAGACGATGCAAGTCCAATAGGATATGTTCATATTCAAAGTCATACAAAAAAAATTGAATTTGATGATCTTATGGAAGCAAAGATGCTCACATTTGAAATGATAGATAGAATTCGAGAATCTAATACAATGCTTTACAAACAAAAAGTAGAGGTTCTAAATATTTCTGCTGAAGGTATTCGAATAAAGCTTATTGATCTTGATATTAAACAACAAATCCAACATGTTGGAGGTTTCAATATGGATATAGTTTTCAAGATGCAAACTCCTATCAACGTGTCTGTTATTATTAGAAATATATTAAAAGATCCCTCAGGAAACCAATCTATTGGACTAGAAATAGATGGATTCAGACAATCCGATAAAGAAAGATACCTTGATAATTTATTTGCACTATCGAGACCGACAAAATAAATATTTTCATTTTAATGTATTTATATCTTAGTCATACATTAGAAATTAATACACCTTCATATGGAAATTCATCAAAGGTAAAAATTGATACAGCAAGAGCTATTAAAAATGGAGATACCTCCAATGAACACACACTATCTTTTTCTAATCATATTTCTACTCACGTTGATGCTCCCTATCACTTTGATGATTTCGGAAAATCATTAGATGAATATGAGCCTGATTTTTGGATTTGTAATAGTCCATTTTTAATTGAAAAAGAGTTTATTCCCGAAGAGATTATTTCCTTTGAAATGTTGGAAGGGGAATTACTCAAGATTCCCAAAGAAACAGATTGCTTGCTCCTAAAAACAGGTTTTGAAAAATTCCGAAATGAAATTGATGTTTATTCATTTAAAAATCCATCTGTATCACCTGAAATAGCAATATGGTTACGTAATAATTATAATCTTAAATTTTTTGGTATTGATTACATTTCTATCAGTAGTAGAGCGAATAGAGAATTAGGAAGAGAAACACATAAGGCTTTTTTGTATAATACATATAATGGTATAACGATACACAGAAATCCAATTTTACTTCTGGAAGACATGAAGCTCGAAAATTTATTTTCCTCTCCAAAAAAAATAATTATTTGTCCACTAATTTTTACAAAATCGGATGGAGCCCCTACCACAATTCTTGCTGAATTATGAAAATTGGAGTCTAAAATATATGAATGTTTTCTTTTTTTTGATTCTTCTAAATATATTTATATTTAGTAATTGTGCCT
>CANGZW010000014.1 GCA_947458405.1 Leptospiraceae bacterium | reverse complement strand
CATTGAATCTATGACTTGGGGTTTAAATCGGGTAGGTGGATTGAAGAAGCCTCGTTCTGTATAAAACTGTTTTTTGTAGGCATCTCTCATAAAATATGCTGATTTTGCATCTGCTAAGGCATTTAAAAGAGGGGTATCTGCTGAATAGTAAAAGCCCACCTGTACTTTTGTGATAAAATAACCGAATTGATTGAGGGAGCTCTCCAGCATTACCTGAAATTGCTGGATAGTTTGCGTAATTATTGATGTTTTTCCATAGAGAGATAGTACAGAAGTTAAATCTAACTGGGGGGCGTAGTGTAGATTTAATAGTTTAATGTTTTTAATAGTTGCTCGAGCGGCTGATCTTTCTAGGGGCTCAATTATTATCTCTAAAATAATATAAAGGTCATTACGGTAGGGGTTATCCTGTTTTAGTCTGATTTCTACTTTATTTTCCTTCATAATGGAAACTAGAGCCTGGGGTTTTTCAATTTCTCCCTCAACGGCTTCTAAAATAACGTTTGTTGTGTTATTTAAGTCTTTTTCAGCCATTACTTTGGTTATTATGTATTTTTTATCCTCTGTTACTGAATTGATAGGCTTATTAATAATACGACCCAAAATCGTTGTTAAGGTCTTTTGGTCAGTAAGGATATATTTTTTCATGAAGTGAGAACCCTCTCTCGTATACTACGGGATTTTTTTTAATTATAAAGCTATATTTTCGATTTAAAAGTAAGTATTTTTTAAAACAAACTCTCTCTTTCGGAGTTATGAAACCATCCTAATTGTTTGGACTCCATTAGAGTTAAAAAAGACTTAGCCCCCTGCGTCCTTATGTAGTGGACTTCTTCTTCGGTAATAGGAATGGCATATAAGAAATTTATATTCTGTCCTTCCTCGCTTACTAACCCCGATTGAATTGGTCTGTCAATCTGTTTTTCATTGATAAATCCGTATGGGGGATTTGCCGTTAAAAAAAGATGAGAAAAATTCAAATAGAGTGCCTCAGGATCTCTGCGGGGCAATGTGATTGTATGTCCTTCCCCGAACCATTTTCCCATATTCCAGGGGTATTTTATGAACTCACCGATACAATTCGGAACCCATGTATCTGTGTTATCTACACCATCAACCAGTTTAAGGGCAAAAATAATTTCAATTCTAGCATGATTTTCATATTCTTTTAAATACAATTCTACTGTAGGCAAATTTTGAGCACTCATCCCCAGTGTGCAATACAAAACGATGTCAGTTGTGGAAGGGGGAATAAATTTTAAGATTGCTAGGTGAGGAAATTTGCCTCCATCAGCTGACCAGTATTTACTATGAGTGCTCATCTTGTTTTCTAAAAATTGGAGTCTATGGGCTTGGATATTTTTCCATGAATTCGGCTCAGCTCTAAACTCCCAAAACTTTTTGGATTTTTCAATTCTATCCACTAAAACACCGTGTTCGGAATCTCCTAAGGGATGGGCTGTAATTGTCTCCAGTTTAGCATATTTAGAATACCCGGAGATATTTTTTATACCCGACCAGGGGGGAACAAAGGCGATGAGCTTTTCTTGGTAAAATAGGGCTACACCATCGCCTTCCTCTGTCCAGATAAAATGAATCTTCTCTTTATCCAGAGGCTCAATAGGTGAGTTTTCCATGATCTCATCTTTACATAAATAGGGTGCGAGTCCTTTTTTAGAATCTTCAGAGTTTCTGATTAAAGGAGCTGGGATTCGATTTTGAACCCAAAGGGCTCTCATCTCTTTTTCTGGATTAAAGATAGATTGAAGGTAGAGATAAATCGTTCTCCCGTCATCTTCTACAAACGCCCCAAATGAGCCATAGGGATTGGTTTCCTGATAAATTACATTGTCTTCCATTAAAAGATTCGAGAAGGTACGACTCTTTTTTTGAATTCAGCTATTTGATTATTGATACCTTCTTCCATTGTAGCATCGATTATATCCGGATAGTAGGCGGATGCATTTATTAAGCCTTTCAAAGAGTTTTCAGACCATTTTTTGTAGTTTTTAAATGATTCATAAACAGATTCAGGTACAGCTATATTTTCTTTTTTGCATTTTATAAATGTTTCAACGGCAGACTCTGGAGTCATGTAGGATTTCATACCCATGTTAGTTCCCTCTATTTGTATTTATTAATTTTAGTATTGTTTTCTGAATTTGATTAATTCAAATTCTTAGATTTCTATAATATCCAATGACCTATTTTTTATACAGAATATATTCTGACATACCTATTTTTTTACTACAAAAATTTCATCATTTTTTATCTTAAAATTCTAGGGTGAGTTCTCTGTTTTTTGGTATTAAAATTAGAAATTAGATTTGAATCTAATTTTGGATTCCCATTGAATTTCAGGGGAAAATTTTGGGTCTTTTTATAAAGAATGGGAATTATCCAAAAGTAATTATTTTACTGTTTTACACGAATTTTAGTCTCTGTAATTTTCCATTCCCATGGCAATAAATCAGATGTATGACGACGTAACCAGTTATCAGTAGAAAGTGTTTGGTCTTTTAATACAGACTTCTTATGAAAAAATTTAATCATTTTATCACTTAAAATTAAAAAAAATAGTTCTTCACCATAAGCGGAATCTATGACCCATTCATAATCGACGTTTTTTGAGGGAAGGCGGGAATATCCAAAATTAAGTTTATTGCTTTCATCTTCATCATTCGGAAAAATAAGATGAAGTGTACCATCAGCTTTTTGATTGAGTAAATAAGCATAGCCATTTTTCGGAAGATAAATCTTAAAAAAAATCAGATCTCCCGTTGAATACAATTTTTTGTTAGACTGTATATGTAGTGATTTTGGTTCCTCGCTACGAATGGGTGTGGATAGGAAAAAGAAGAGGATGGTAAGAAAAACTTTGCCTAAAAAAAACAATGACAACAATTCTATCCTTTTCTTTATGTATTTATATTTATGACAGATAAAACTCAAGTTCCGACCCACAAAGATTTATTATACCTAGGTCTCTACCAAATATTTGTAACTGTCATTTGTCAAGTTGTACTCTTTATATTGCTTCAACTTACAATTGCTCCAGTAGTAGTTTTTGATAAATTGCCAGAAGAGTTTTGGGAAATGAGCGAAACCTCTCGGGAAGAAGTACAAAAAGAAATTATAGAGAGTGTACAGAAACAGGCAAAAGAAAAACCCGAGATGATTACACAAAGTTATTATTCTGCTCTTATAAAAAAGAGTCCCTCTTTATTTCTGATGAATAATTTTTTGTGGTTCTTTGGTTTTGTCATGACAGGGTATATTTTATTCACTTGGAAGGGTATTGATCCACTTCCAGATTTTGAAGTCAGTCTGGGATCCAATGAAATAAATAAGGGTCTTTTATTGGGAGTTATAATTTTCAGTGTAATTACTTTGATGTCATTGGTATTTTATTTCATTGATTATAAGCCAGCAGTCAATGAGTTTCAAAAATTACTTTTTTCAAATCTAAAAGGAAATGCATATCTTTTAAGCTGGTCAATTTATACTATTGGAATTGTGACTGGAATCTTGGAAGAATTATATTTTAGAGGTTTTTTGCTAAATCAATATATAAAAATAAATGCAGGAAACTTTGGTCTTCTATTTACTTCTATACTTTTTGGAGTATTACATTATTCGGCAGATGCGTCACCTCTAGTACCTGTTTTTATAACGATAGTGGGTTATATTTTAGGTAGGGCATATCTTGTCACAGGGAATATATGGATTTCGATGATCGGTCATGCTGTATATAATTCTATGGGATTAATAACAGCTTTTATGGTAGGAGATAAATTATAAGGGTATGATATATATTTTAAAAATCGTACTATTTTTTATAATCCTTTATTCAATACCGATTTTATCATTTGAAGTAATCGAAACCCAGGACACCGTCGAAGATACAAACTTAAAAGTAATTAAGCTACTAAATAATTTAACTGAGGATCGTGTAGATTTATTAGATAAAACAAGAGGATTCAATTATAGGTACTCACCTCTTTGGTATTCCCCATTTAAATTTGATGTTTATATTGGAAAATTTGTAAAAAAAGCTCAAGGATCCATCATTAGGATTGAATCCACCCGAAAAGGAGAAGAAAAGATTTTAAGAAGTCTTTTTGCTAAAGAGTTAAATCTAAATCGCGATGAAACCAAAGAAACTGATTTGGTAATTTTAAAGAAAAATCATATTGTAACACAATCCTTGAATTTTGTTTCTCCTCCCTTAGGGATTTTTTATCTCGGTTATAAATCGCCCCTCTATAATAGAAGTGAAGTAATCACAAAAATGGGACTTTATTTTTTAATTGATGCTGTCATAGTAAGTCTATTTGCTATTTATGCTGAAAATACAGTTCGAACTAAAAGTGTGGCTGATCGAATTTTTTTAAGAGAAGGACCTAATAAGTTAGATTTATTGACTGGAGATTATTCTGGTTTAATGTTTACTTTTCTTGCAATACCCAGAGTTATTAGAGCTATTGATGCATATGCTGAAACTTCTTCCAATAATAGATACAATGAGTTTTTAAATCAAAAGACATCTTTAGAGTTGTCATACGTTATCAGGTATTAAAATGAAAGAAATAGATGAACTTCTTAAGGTAATGGATACACTCAGAGGAGAGAATGGGTGTAATTGGGATAAAAAGCAAACCCATGATACATTAATACCTTACTTATTAGAAGAGTCATACGAGGTAGTGGATGCCCTCGAAAAAAGAGACAAAGAAAATCTTAAAGAAGAATTGGGAGATCTACTATTTCAAATTGTATTTCATTCTAAAATAGCCAGTGAAAAAAAAGAATTTGAGATGAAGGATGTTGCACTGGGAATAACCGAAAAATTAATTCGACGTCATCCCCATGTATTTAAGGAAAAAGAGGATCTTCACCCTGATGAAGTTATATCCAATTGGGAAAAGATAAAAGAAAAAGAAAAGTCTAGTAAGAAAAAAAACTTATTAGAAGATATCCCGATCTCTTTTCCCGCTCTGCAGAGGGCAAATAAAATTCAGGAGAAAGTGTCCTCAGTGGGGTTTGATTGGGAAGATACCCAGGGAGTTTTGGATAAAGTAGAGGAAGAATTGAATGAGTTAAAGGAAGAAATCAACCAATATTCCAAAAATAATCAGAGAATAGAGGAAGAATTTGGTGACTTAATGTTTTCAATGGTTAACCTTTCCCGTTTTTTAAAAATTAATCCAGAAACTGCCCTTCGTAAGGCCAATCAGAAGTTTGAAAATAGATTTCAGTTTGTAGAAAAAATGGCAAATTTAGAAGATAAAAATATAAAAAACATGAGTAAGGAAGAGATGGAAATATTATGGCAGAAATCAAAGAAAATAGACAATCATTAGAAGAAAGAGATTTTCCTATACTCGAGGCAATGAGTTTAAAAATGAAGGATTTAATTCTTGAATCATTTGAAGTAACCCAAATCGATAACTCCTGGCCTCTCCGTTATCGAATGAATTACAAAAATGGAGAATTTGAGTGGGTATTTTCAGCCATGGGCTCGGTTACCCTCAGAATTGCTAAAAGTGAGAGATATCGACGAAATCCTCCCCCCATTTTCTATTTGAGTGTTGGAAAATATGCGGGAAAGTATAGATGGGAGGATGGAGCTGCAGTAGAAATCCCTTTTTCCAAAGAAGTAATAAAAGAAAAAGTTAATATAATGGTAGATATGTTGATTCAGAATGGTGGAGTGATATAGAAAATTGCTTGAATAAATAATATATTTTGTAAGTATAAAGCAAGTTGAAGCAGTTAAATTTATTGAGGAAGTAGAATGGAATACAAGAGACGTTCAAAAGGGGATCATACAATTTATGAATTAAAGGGAAATCTGGATATATATTCAGCCCCTAAAGTAAAAAAAGATATAACTATGTCGATTGATAAAGATAGGCTCAAATCTGTTACACTAGATATGTCAAGCGTATCACATATGGATTCTAGTGGAATTGCTCTTTTAGCTAATTTACATAAAAAGATGAAATCAACTGGTAATACATTTGGACTTTTAAGCGTAACAAATGATATCATGGCTATATTAAGATTGTCTTCATTAGATACATTTTTTACGATATACTCTTCTGAGGATGAGATAAAATAATAATCACTCGTTTGGATTAAATTCTTCAATAATTATATAAAAACTGGAATTATCATTTATTTTAGTATTTCCTGTTTCTGAAATAGCCAGCATTCCCTCTGAATTATTTATAATTTTTTTAATTCCAGAGATATTTTCGTAATCTTTAATAATTTTAATTCTATAATCTTTGTTGTTTTGTTTACTTTCAATGGTTATTTCCTCTATATTAGAGTTTGGTAATATTATTGGGAAATTTTCATCTGAAATAATTAAGTTACCGGCAGAAAATTCTAATTTTTCTCCTGAGATTATCCTTCCATCTATAAATCTGATTACTAATATTGGGGGATAAGTCATTCGTCTTTCATTTATAATATTATTTATAATTGTTTTTAGTGCTTCATTTTCTTTATTTTTCTCTATTTTTACTGCTTCGAATTCTTGTTTTAGTTCAGCAAATTGTAAGGCTTCATCTTTGTTTTCAGTTATAGGATCTGATGCATTCTTGTTTATTTTTTCTAAAATTTTATTACTTTGAACTAGGGTACTAGCATTTTCTACTGTTTTTATAAATTCTTTATCACCGAGGGAGTTTGCATTTTGTTTTGCATATTCAGTTAGGACTTTGTTATCTTCATAAATTGTTCCAATCATTAAAACACGTCGATTTGCTTTAATTGCAATAGACTTATCATCTTTTTTTTCAATGAGTTTGATATACTCTCCAGTAGCTTCATTGATACTACCTAATTCTTCTAAGCTTCTCGCTCTTACAAAATTTTCTTTGCTATTTCTATTTTCTATTTTATCGAGTGCCGCAAGGGAATCGGAATATCTTCCTGTTTCATAGAATAAATCTGCTTTTTCTGATAATGAAATTGCAAGATTATCTATTTCTTTACCTCTTCTATCATTTTCTAGTAATACATTTATTAAAATTCTAGCATATTCAGCAAATTGGGTTCCCTTAAAAATATCTTCTGTAATGTATAATTTTTGAAGTGCTAAATTTGTGTTACCAATCATAGCATAGCAATACCCTAAATGGAGTAATACAAATCCATTTTCGAATGTATTCGAGCGTTTATAAATAGTAGTCAGTTCTTCATATTTTTTAATAGCTATTGGGAATTTTTTAGTTCTTTCCATGTAAAATGCAAACTGAATTTGATAAATATATTTTCTATCTTCAATAAAATTTAGAGTTTCATTAAAAGTAATGATTCTAACTAAATTCACGACCATTAATCCAACTCTTTCATGAAGTGATATGGACAAATCTTCTTCTATGAGTGAATTCATTACATTTGATTCAAGTATGTTATTTTTCAATTCTGATATATAGTCATCTTTACTAATTAAAATATTTTTTATTTTTTCTCTAAGTACTTTAGAGGATAATTCATAATTAAATAATTGTTCTTTATTTACATAAAATTTTAGCTCTAGTAATTTTATTTCTACTATACTATTAGAAAGTATATAAAATATAAAAACTATAGTTATGATAAAAAATAATGCCTTTAAAAATAAGGAATTATCTTGATTGGGATTACCTTTCATCTCTTTTTTGATTTCAGTGGGAAGCATTTTAACCTATGGAATTTCCAAAATTATCATTGAAACATCATCGCGATATTCTTTAGAAAAAGCTCGTAACTCTGTTTTCAATAAGTCTATTAAATCTTCATTACTCAAACTCATATTATCTTTTATTAATTCAATTAGTCTTTCTTCTGAAAATAATTCACTATTCTCGTCTGGTGCTTCTGTAACACCATCCGAATAAATAAATAGCTTATCACCTGTCTTAGCATGAAATTTTAATAATCTATAATCACAGTCATCAATCATACCGAGGGGTGGACCACATGTTTCAAAATAAAAAAATTCTAAAGTAGATGGCCTAAAACAAAATGGGGCATTGTGTCCTGCATTTGAGCAGATGATTTTTTTATTTTCAGTAATAAGAAAAAATACCGCAGTAGCAAAAAATGAAGACTGAAAACGATTTCCAACTATATTACTTAATTGTTGTAATACATAGTTTGGCTTGAAACTTTTTGAGACTATGGATTCAACTGATAACAGTGTAACTGTTGTAACTAAAGCCGCAGAAACTCCATGTCCCGAAGCATCAGCGAAAAATAATCCAATATAATTTTTATTACTATTTTTTTTGTGAGTTAATCTATAATAATGATATATATCACCAGAAACTTCTCTCATAGGATGATAATAGGAAACTACTTTAATATCTTCAAACATATAATCCAATGGAAGAAATAGCTCTTGGACTTCTTTACCAATTTTTAACTCTTTATTTATTTCTTCATTTAATTTGGAAATTGTAGTAATCGTATCCTGAATTTTATTTGCCATCGAGTTAAAAGAGTAGCCCAAAGCATCAATTTCATCATTCTTCTCAAACTTCCAGTTCACCCTAGTTGTGTAATCTCCCTGTCCCATGGAAACTGTGGCAGATTGCAAATTGGAAAGTCTGGAGAATATAAATTTATAGACTATTACTCCAAAACCTAGATGAGTGAATACCCCCCAAATCATTGCTATTCCAATTTGTATATATAATTTATTTAATCTCTCTTTGATTGTTTTTAAACTTAATTGGCTAAAAAGGAAAACATTTTCATTTGTAAAATCTGAAGGAAGGGGTATAATAATTTTAATTGAAAAATCACTTTTTACAAGTTCTAAGTTATATTTTGAAGTAAAAATAGAATTCGTATCACTCATTTGTTTAGATTTCTCAATAATATCTACACCCAGAGTGAGACTTTTAGAATCATTTTTTTCAAATAAAACTTCTCCATTTGATCTAAAAACTATGTAAGTATTAATTTCATTGAAAGATAAGGAATCTGCTACTTTTTTATAAATTTCGGGATTATCTTTAGAAATAGTTATATCTTTCAAATCATCCATTACTTGTAATACGAAATTGACAGATTGAAAATTGAAATTTTTGACAAGTAATTCAGTTTGATTTTCATAAATTAGTACTGAAAAAAATAAGAGATTTATTAAGGCTAAAATAACATATAGAATTCCTATCTTTACTTGTAGGGATCTAGATGATCTAATTTTTTCTAAGATAGTATTCATTTAAAATGGAGAAGTCTCTTCCTTAAATTTCGAGTAAATAAATGATATTTGGCTCAATTTTTTCCTATTTAAAAAATAAAAACTTTCTATTTTTTTCCTCTTTAATTTGACATTCTTAAGAGTTAAGAGCGACCGATAATCAAAATGAAAATGTATCTACCGACATTCATTTTAAGTCTATTTTTAGCCACAGGTTTAGTAGCGGATATTTTAACTCTCAAAACGGGAGAAGAAATTGAAGGTCAGTACTTGGGGGGGGACAATAAAACAATTCAATTTGAGTCTCCACTAGGTATGAATACATTCCCACGTATAAATATTATTAAATTAGAAATCGGATATTCTGGCTCTTCTTTTTGTTATACCCTCAAAAACAAAGTTCAAAAATGTGAGGGAATTTTGCATTCTGTAAATGAAAAAAATATTATTTTTGGGATTGGTCGTGGTTCCATAAAAAAAGAAACTATTTCGATGAGTCAGATTATTCAAATCCAGGTAAGTAAATCGAATAAAAATCAAAATTTATTAGGAATTTTTGAAAAAGGAATGGAAGTTGAAATTTTTAGAGAGGGAATCAAAGAAAAGGGGAGAATAACGGATTATAATTTATTGGACAAAAAGGTATTTTTTGAACGGGATGGAGAAAAATTTGAAATCCCGGAGAGTGAGATTTTATCAATTGTCTGGAAAAAAAAGCCGGGAATTTTACAATACTCAAAATTAGCCCTGGACTATCTCATTCCGGGAACTCACCAAATTCAGTCCAATCGAGCTCTTGGAATGACAATGACCGGATTATTTACGATATTGGCATTGGCAATTCCTTATGAGTACCAATCCGCACGAATAGCCGCTGCTAAAAATGTCGATATCATTCCCTATGGAAATAGCTATATTATTGTATCCGGAATCGACTCCGATCCTTCGTTTAATCAGCACAAGAGAAATTATTATACTGCCATAGGGGGATTGGGAGCTCTTTACTTAGTCCATAGTTATCAGATATTTAAAGATTATCGAACTGGTAAAATACCGGGGTTTAATACCCTAGAAATGTCTATTTATAAAAATCAACCTGAATCTAAGAGTATTATTCCAATTTATAGCAATGGAATTGGAACAAATATTGAATTGAAATTTTCATACTCATTCTAAAAATAATAAAATAAAATACATGGGAGATTTTATGTCGGAATTAACGGAAGGAAAAAAGGCACCTACATTTTCATCTTTAAATACAGAAGGTAAAAAAGTAAAATTATCAGATCTTGTAGGGGAAAATGGACTTGTCCTATACTTTTATCCTAAAGATAGCACTCCTGGTTGCACTACAGAAGCCTGTGATTTTCGTGATCACAATGCAGAATTGAAGAAATTAGGATTCAACGTAGTAGGTATTTCAAAAGATAATACAAAATCCCATCAGAAGTTTACTGAAAAGCAATCCTTGAATTTTGATTTAATAAGTGATGAAACTGGTGAAATTTGTGAGAAATATGGTGTATGGCAGGAAAAACAATTTATGGGAAGAAAAGCAATGGGAATTGTAAGAAGTACTTTTGTAATGGATTCTAGTTTGAAATTAATTAAAATTTATCCCAGCGTAAAAGTCAAAGGTCATGTGGAACAAATAATACAAGATATTAAAGGCTTAAAATAAAACATAGGAAATACAATGAAACTACATACATCAAAACTAAACATTTCGATAGGTAAAATTAAGGCAGGATTTTTTTATAAAGTTTATCATGTTTTTAAAGATAAATTTTCAGAGGATTTGAAAAAGAAACTTTCGGGTGCAATTGATTCTGCGATATTTACTGGTGATTTAGGTCAACAGTATATCGATCACCATAACAAAATTTTATATATCGGCATTGGTGATGAGAAAAAAATAAGTTTAAGAAAAATTGCAGGTATCTATATTAAATTAGGAGAGCAGTTAATAAAATGGAAGGATCTTGGTTTAGAGATATATGTGGGTGAACTCACAACAAAATTCAAACCAGAGCTAATTTCTTATCAATTAGCAAATTCTCTCGAAATTGGTGCTTTCCCAGTGGATTCTCTTTCTAAGTCATACAGAGAAAAACAAATAAATCCAGGGAAAATTGGAATTGTCTTTGAAACATCCCACGAAGAAAAAGAGGGAGCAAAGGGGATAGAAAAATCAAAAGTTGTCAGTAGGTACCTAAATGCCGCTAGGTATGTGGAGCATTTGCCCGCTAATCATTTTACTCCTGAGGAATTTGTATCTCGTTCAAAAGAGATAGCTAAAGAAAATAAGCTTAAAATTACTGTTTTTGATGAGCCTCAACTGAAACGTGAAAAATTGAATGGAATTCTATCTGTATGTCAGGGTAGTGATAAAAAACCTAAGATGATAATTATTGAGTATACCCCTAAGAATCCTATTTCTAAAGAAAAATTAGCTATTATTGGCAAGGGTCTTACATTTGATTCAGGTGGTATTAGTATAAAGCCTTCTGCGGATATGCATGAAATGAAATACGATATGTGTGGAGCGGCAGCTGCAATACATGCAATTGGTGCTATTGCCAAATTAGGTCTTAGAGTTCCAGTGATTGCCGCGATTGGTGTTGCTGAAAATATGCCTTCATCAAATGCAATTAAGCCTGGTGATGTATATACAGCGTATAATGGTATCACGGTTGAAGTTCAAAATACAGATGCTGAAGGAAGGTTGGTCTTAGGTGATGTAATGGCCTATGTTACTAAAAAATATAAGCCCGAATACATGGTGGATCTAGCTACACTCACTGGTGCTGTTATTATAGCTTTGGGGCATGAAGCGGCAGGAGTGATGAGTAATTCAGCTGAGCTCACTGCATATATAAAAAGTGCATCTGAAACATCTGAAGACAGAGTTTGGGAACTTCCACTTTGGGAAGAATATGGCGAAGACCTAAAGAGTGATATAGCTGACATCAGAAATATTGCAGGCGTTGGTAGAGGTGCAGGTACTTTATCCGCCGCTCAATATTTACAGAAGTTTGTGGAAGGGGATGTCAAGTGGGCTCATATTGATATTGCAGGAACTGCTTGGAGATCTAAACCTTCAGGGGCACAATGCTCGGGACCAACAGGTTATGGTGTAAGACTTTTGGTTGATTTAGTGGAAGAATTAGAGCATAAAAAATCTGGCAAAAATTAATGAATACAGAGTTTTTAATTCCTTTAGAGAATGAGATACTGGGGTCATACGCATTCCTGATTGTTATTTCAGGATTGTATGTTTCTTTTAAATTAGGTTTTCCTCAATTTAAATACTTATTTCTCGGTTTAAAAATATTAACTGGTGCAATGGATGATAAAGGCTCCAAAGGACAAATCATCCAAAGCCAAAGTTTTTATGCGGGGTCAGCATCTTCTATTTTATTTGGAGCTGTGCTAGGCTCTGCAATCGCCCTCAGTTTAGGTGGAGTGGGAATATTATTTTGGATTTGGGTGATCGGAATTTTAGTAGCACCTCTAAGAATTGTAAGCTCTACATTAGCAATTAAGTTTAGAACAAAGACACCCAATGGTAGATACCTTGCAGGACCAATGTATTTCATTGAGAAAGCATTAAAGGCTAATTGGTTAGCCAGTGCATTTGCTCTTTTGAGCATTGGAACTGTTTTTACATTGGGAGGAGGAGTTCCCATACTTAGTATGACATACATAGCCCACAATGCATTTGGTTCAAAGGGTTTGATTATCCCTATTTTGGCACTGGCAATTTTAATCTATGTGAATTTAGGTGGTGTCAGAAGATTGGGTCGATTTGCAGGGGTTTTTGTTCCTTTAGGTATATTTTTATTCTTTTTATTTTACTTTAGGCTCTTTAATCTTATGCCCTTTGGTAAATTTTTATCTTCTGTTTTTGATAATGCATTTAAAATTGATTCTCTTGCAACAGGAGGTTTCTTAGCATTTCTCTCTATAATGGGACAATCAATCGGAGCATTTTGTATTACAATTGAGATGGGGATTGGGAAAAGTGCTGGAGTATCCGGAGCGGTGAGAACAGATTATCCTTTTAAGCAGGGCTTGGTAGCAATGCTACCGCCTATTTTTGAAGCAACAATTATTGCTACATTGACAGTTTATCTATTGTTTTCATACAATGCAGTTGCTTTAGAAGATCAGCTCTATCTTTTATCATTTATATTTGGGTTTAAAAATACTATTCCGGGGATATTATTTGTATCATCATTTATTATTTTAGGGATGGTTTCCATGTCCTCTTGGTTTCATGTGGGACAACAAAATGCATTTTATATATATGGTGAGAAGTTTGCAAATATATACAGAATTTTATTTTTAGGATTTATTCTTACTATTTCTTATTTATATATAAAGTTAGGAAATGATATATTACTATATATATTTAATGTAGGATATACACTAGCTATTTTGACTTCAATACCGGTGTTAGTATCACTTGTTATATTAGTGAAAATAGCTACATTTGAAAAAAATAAATATTTCTCTGAAACGGGAGTAAAGTATGAAGTTTTTAAAGATTTCTATATTTTACTACTTACCATCCTACCTAAAAATTTGATTTCTAAGTTATTTGGATTATTTACTTATGTAAGACTTCCTAGATTTATGATGATTCCTATATTGAAAGCATTCGCTAAAATGTATAAAATTAATTTAAGTGAAGCAGAATTAAATATAACAGAATATAATTCTTTGAATCAGTTTTTTACTAGAGCATTAAAGGCAGGTGCAAGAATTATAGATAGCGGAGAAAATGCCGCTGTATCACCAGTCGATGCCCGTATTACAAATTTTGGTGAAATAAATGAATCTACATTGATTCAGGCTAAAGGATTTGATTTTAGTTTGAGGGAATTAATTGGATCAGAAAAATATTGGAAAGATTTTGAAAGTGGAAGATTTATCACTTTTTACTTATCTCCTCAGGATTATCATAGAATTCATTCTCCCTTTGGTGGAAAAATATTAGGATATTACTATGAACCTGGAAAATTATTTCCAGTAAATGATGCCGCAGTGGGGGGAATTAGAAGTTTGTTTCCAAAAAATGAAAGACTAATTACATTTTTGCAAACAGATTTCGGTAAGATTGCAGTTGTCAAAGTGGGTGCCTCTAATGTAGGAAAAATTAGAGTAACTTATGATGATAATATTGTGACGAATACATGGATTAGAATACCCAGAGAACATGAATATATAAATGTAAATATTTCTATAGATAAAGGCTCTGAGTTGGGTAGATTTGAGATGGGCTCAACAGTAATACTAATTTTTGAAAAGGATATGATAGATTTAAGTCCTTTTACTAAAGAAGATAGAATTCAATTTGGAGCAGTGATTGGTAATTTGAAAAAGAAGTAATCAAGGGCGGGGAGATGTTTTTTAACTCAACCCGCGTTGGTTTTTTTGTAATACGATTTTGTATCGATAGTCACAAGTTTTCATATTTCGGGCAGTTTCGAGTCTTTTTTTGAGTTCACCCTTTATTTCTCTCTCTCATTTCTTATCTAAGTTCTCGCTCGCCCCATGAATAAAAATAGACGAACATCTAATATACCTTAAATTAGTACAAAATTCCTTTTGATAAGGATGGGCTCGGAAAACTGTATGGAATCTAGAAAATATGATGTGATTGTGATCGGAACAGGTCCCGGAGGGGAAGGTTCTTCGATTGGTGCGGCTAAGGCAGGAAAGCATGTGGCTGTGATTGATAAAAGTGATAGGGTTGGAGGTAACTGCACCCGATGGGGAACCATTCCCAGTAAATCTCTCCGTCAGGCAGTTCAACAATATGTTGATTTTAAGTCCAATCCACTCTTTGAAAAATTTCATATCAATATCAAGTTTCCCGACCTCCTAAAAGCGGCAGATAGCGTTATCAACAAACAAGTTAAAATGCGTCAGGGTTTTTATGAAAGATGCGGAATTGACATCATCCAGGGACATGCTGAGTTTATAGATAAGAATACAATTCATGTTTTAGATGAAAAGGGCAATATTGATGGAGAATATACAGCTTCACAATTTGTGATTGCCACTGGATCGAGACCCTATCGACCTTCTGACATTGATTTTCAACATCCCCATATTTTAGATAGTGATACAATCTTAAATCTCAAAAAAACTCCTCAATCTATTACAGTTTATGGGGCGGGTGTGATCGGATGCGAATATGCTTCAATATTTAGAAATCTTGGAATAAAAGTAAATCTCGTCAATACCAGAGATAAACTTCTCTCCTTTTTAGATGATGAAATCATAGATGCGCTTGCGTATCACTTACGAGAGCAGGGAATTTTAATACGTCACAATGAAACATACAGTAAAGTTGAAGGCACTGATGATGGCGTGGTACTTCATCTCAATTCGGGTAAGATGTTAAAAACAGACCTTATTTTATTTGCTAATGGAAGGACGGGTAATTCAGCTGGGATGGGTCTTCAAAAAATCGGCCTCGAACTTAATAGTCGGGGTCAGATTGAAATCAATGAATACTACCAGACTTCTATACCCCATATCTATGCTGTGGGAGATATAATCGGATCGCCCAGTTTGGCAAGTGCGGCTTATGATCAGGGTCGATTTGCGGCAACTCATTTGGTAACGGGACAATGTGAAAATCGTTTGGTTCATGATATCCCCAATGGAATTTATACCAGTCCCGAAATTAGCTCCATCGGAAAAAATGAAAGAGAATTGACCGAAGAAAAAGTTCCCTATGAAGTGGGGCATTCCATGTTTAAAAGCCTTGCCCGTGCTCAAATTACAGGTCGTACTACAGGTATGTTAAAAATCCTATTTCATAGAGAAACATTAGAAATTCTTGGAATCCATTGTTTTGGGAGTGAGGCTTCAGAAATTGTCCACATTGGGCAGGCTATCATGAGCCAGAAGGGCGAAGCCAATAATTTGAAGTACTTTATCAACACTACTTTTAATTATCCAACAATGGCAGAAGCTTATCGCGTAGCGGCATTGAATGGGATCAATCGAGTTGTATCATCTTAATATAAATTGATAGAATCAAATGAAAGTTGCAATTATTCATGATTGGCTGACGGGTATGCGGGGAGGGGAGTTGGTGCTAGACTCCCTTTTGAAAATATATCCACAGGCGGAGCTCTTTACTCTCATTTACAATAAAGGTAAATTAAATGAAAGAATTGAATCCCGTAAAATACACACTGCCTTTACAGATAGATTGCCCTTCAAAGAAACAAAATATAGATCCTATTTGCCTCTGTTTCCCACCGCAATCGAAACTCTCGATCTCAAAGGGTTTGATCTTGTGATTTCTTCGTCTCACTGTGTTGCAAAAGGCGTGATACCGCATCCCAACACTAAGCATTTGACATACGTGCATTCTCCTATGCGGTATGTTTGGGATTTGTACTACGATTATTTCCCCAACAAGAGTGGATTGAAATTTTTCGTAATACAACTGATTTCTAATTATCTTCGCACCTGGGATGTCGCTTCGAGTGCGAGGGTGGATGCATTTACCTGCAATTCCGAATTTATCGCCAAAAGAATCAAAAAATACTATCGAAGAGAATCCACAGTCATCTATCCTCCCTGTTTGCCAGAAGGATTTCAGGTGGAATCCCACACAAAAGATGATTTTTATTTGATTGTCTCCGCTTTTGCTCCCTACAAACGAATTGATATTGCTGTTGAAGCCTTTCGCCAGAATGGAAAACGATTGGTGATCATTGGCGGAGGTCAGGACGAAACAAAACTTAAAAAAAATATTCCCTCCAATATTGAGTTTTTGGGAGGGCTACCACACTCGGAAATTCGAGCCTATTACCAGAAAGCAAAAGCCTTTCTTTTTCCCGGATTGGAAGATTTTGGAATTACTCCCGTGGAATCCCAAGGGTTCTGCACTCCTGTCATAGCTTTTGGAGAGGGAGGAGCCCTTGAAACTGTCGTCGGAGGAAAGACTGGAGTGTTTTTTCCTGAACAGACTCCCGAAAGTTTAAATTTAGCAATACAAAAATCAGAGACCATGGAGTATAAAAAAGAAGACTTCCAAGCCTCGATTAACCGCTTCACGGAAGAAAAATTCATAAATGAAATTTTAAAGTCAGTCGATAGGTTATAAGAGAAGCCCGTCTTCCCATAGGATAATACTTTGATTACTGTACATCGGCTGAATAATTCGGAATTTATTATAAATGCAAATCAGATCGAAATCATAGAAGCTACACCCGATACGGTGATAACTCTGGTCAATGAGAGAAAGCTGATAGTCAAGGAATCCGCAATGCAAATACGGGACATGGTTATAGCTTACCATCGTCAGGTATTTACAACAGCTTGGAACGGGTATTGGAAAGAGGGAGAACAGTAGATGGATCTGGGGACACTTATTGGCTTAGGTTTAGGTTTTGGGGTACTTGGTTTGGGGGTTATTACCGCCGGGGTGGGGCTCGGAAGTCTTTTTGACGTTCCATCACTTCTGATTACGGTCGGAGGGGGAGTGGCTGGTACCATTATTGCCCATCCATGGGAAACAACCCTAGGGATAGGAAAAGTATCCCGTAAAGTATTCTTCCCGGATAAATTTGATATGCAGGGTTTAATTACAACTCTTGTGTCATTCTCTGAAAAAGCCCGTAGAGAGGGTCTTTTGGCTCTGGAAGATGATGTTAATGAGCTTCCGTTTGAATTTTTAAAGAAAGGAATCCAGTTGGTTGTGGATGGAACAGATCCAGAATTAGTTCGTAATATCATGGAAACCGAAATGGGGAACATGGGTGGACGTCATAAAATTGGTATTAACTGGTGGGATGCTCTCGGTTCACTCGCTCCTGGGTTCGGGATGTTGGGAACCTTGATCGGACTTGTGGCGATGCTTCAAAACTTAGGTAGTGGGGACTCTTCGGCGATCGGTTCGGGGATGGCGGCGGCTTTGATTACAACTCTGTACGGGTCTCTTCTCGCGAATATGTTTGCTATTCCTTTTGTTAAAAAACTCTCCAGAAGAAGTGAAGATGAATTGGCAATGCAACAGGTCATGATTGAGGGAACGCTCTCCATTCAGTCTGGAGATAACCCCCGTATTGTAAAAGAAAAACTATCCAGTTATCTATCTCCTTTGGAAAGAGCAGCTCTCAAAGAAGACGCGAAAGAGTAGGAAACCAAAATGGCAAAACAAAAGTGTCCCGATTGCGTTCAGAAAGTTCCCGAGTACATGCTTACCTACGGGGACATGGTGACTCTGCTCATGTGCTTTTTCGTACTCCTGTATTCCACAGGTAAGACGAATCAGCAAGAAATGCAGATCATCCTCTCCGTTTTCAAGTCTTCCACAGGTTTCTTTGATGGAGGAAATACACTTTCTAAGGGATCTCTCGAACAAATGGGAATGAATATAGAGAGTTTGCCTTCTCCCACCAAAGGGAAAAGGATTTCCAAGGCAAAAAAAGATGCCACTCAGGTATTCAAATCAGAAATCCAACAGGGAAAAGTTCGGGTATCCGAAGATGAGCGTGGTCTTGTGATTTCTCTAGTGGGTGCAGATTATTTTAACCCAGCCTCAGCAATGCTTCTTCCTCCCATTCGGGATACCTTAAAAAAAGCGGGTGGATTCCTACGCGAATTGGATAGATTCGTCAAAGTGGAAGGACATAGTGATGACCAGGCAGTTTTGCCGGGGTCTAATTTAGCGAGAGAAGAAAGGGAATACATAAATAATTGGGATTTGGCCGCGGCAAGAGCGGTCAATGCAACGGTATTTTTAATAAATGCAGGTAAGATGGAGCCGGGAATGCTCACAGCTATCAGTTATGGTTCTTCTAGACCATTGGCTATAGAAATGGAAGGAAGTCCCGAATCCCGTGCATTCAACAGAAGAATTGATCTCGTGGTGGTAGCTGAAAAAAGTATGAAGCGATCTCCACACCAGAGCGGGTATAAACTTCCCGACACAAAATTACCCAATACAGAAAATTCTGTAGAGGGAGAGGAATAATCTCAGGAGGAAAATATGGGTGATGCAGCAGAAAAAGTAGACGAGCAAGAAGAAGAAGGGAAAGCGTCGGAGGAACCGAAAAAAGCCTCTCCGATCATCAAATACCTTATCTATGTAGCCGCAGGTATACTTGGTATTATAATAGTAGCAGTGGTGTCTACTTTCGTAGCACAAAAGGCCGCAACAAGTGTTTATAAGCAACAAAAAAATATTGCTCTGGTAAAAGCTCCTCCTCCCCTAGATGTTTTTAACTTTCAGGATGAGTTTCGTATCAACACTTCGGATGTGGGAGAAGCTCACTTTATTAAGTTAAAGCTTTCTTTTGGTGTGGAAAAAGGGCAACCTGCTTTGACTGCTGAGTTGGCGGAAAGACTACCACAAATGCAAAACATTATAAACTTAATTATTTCCAAAAAGAATAAAGAAGAATTGAAGACTATTGCTGATCAACTTGATTTGCGAGAAGAAATCAAAGCCCATATCAATCATATTCTTACCAATGGAAAAGTGAAGGAAGTTTACTTCCGAGAATTTATTGTAAACTAATCCTAATCGGTAAATTTTTAAGGTTTATTGAAATCCCCGAAAGGGGATTTTTTGTCTGTAGATGAGTAAAATAATCGGTATCATTCCCGCTAGATTTGGTAGTACGAGATTCCCCGGCAAACCACTTGCTCTGATTTTAGGAAAGCCAATGATTCAGCATACCTATGAAAGTGCCTCGAAGTCTAAATTATTAAATGATTTAATCGTTGCCACTGATGACTCCAGAATTTTTGACACTGTAAAATCATTTGGGGGCAGGTGTGTCATGACTTCCTCAAACCACCCCACAGGAACAGATAGATTGATTGAAGTAGCTTCCGTTTTAGAGGCAAACTCAATCATTGTGAATATTCAGGGGGATGAACCCGACATTGATCCTGATTTAATTGATGGTGTAATACAGCTTAAACTAGACCATAGAGACTGGGAAATGACAACGGGAGCCTGTCCGATTTACGAAATTTCCGAAAGAAATGATCCCAATCGAGTAAAAGTTGTTTTCACAAAAGACTATAAAGCCCTCTATTTTTCACGCTCCCTCATTCCCTCATTATTTAAAAAAGAAATTACTGTATATAAACACTTAGGTATATACTGCTATGAGAGAAATGTATTACTTTCTTATAATACATTACCAGAAAGTGATCTAGAAATATCAGAATCCTTGGAGCAACTCAGAGCCTTAGAAGCAGGTTTGAGTATCGGGGTATATGTTACGCGAAAGCCTTCTTTAAGTGTGGATGTTCCCGAAGATATTTCACTTGTAGAAGACACACTCTCCAAAAAATAATTCAATAGAGGGAAAAACTATGAAGTACAAAAAATTAGGAAAAACCGGACTATTAGTTTCAGAAATTTGTTTAGGCACAATGACCTATGGTGGCAAAGGATTTTGGGAGGTCATTGGAAAATTAGGGCAATCCTCGGTTGACTCACAATTAAAAATTGCTACTGATGAGGGTGTTAATTTTATAGATACTGCTGATGTGTATCACGAAGGAGAGTCTGAAAAGTTAACAGGGCAGGCTATTAAAAACTTAGGATTAAATCGGCACAACTTAATTTTAGCTACAAAAGTCAGGGGTAGGATGGGTGCTAACCCGAATGAAGTAGGGCTTTCTAGAAAACATATTTTGAATTCTATAGATGAAAGTTTGAAAAGATTAAATATGGATTATGTTGATTTGTACCAAATTCATGGTGTGGATCCACTCACACCTATGGAAGAAACACTGGAAGCATTAAATGATGTAGTACGTTCTGGTAAAGTTCGATATATTGGATTTTGCAATCTACCCGCTTGGAGGGTAATGAAGGCATTATCAATTTCAGAAAAGAAAGGTTATGCATCTTTTGTTTCTGCACAAATGTATTACACAATAGCAGGTAGGGATATAGAGAGAGAAATTGCTCCTTTGGCGCTAGAAGAGGGTTTGGGAATACTCCCCTGGTCACCTCTAGCGGGAGGACTTTTGACTGGAAAATTCAATAAAGCGGGAGAAGGTCCTGCGGATGCAAGAAGAACACAGTTTGACTTTCCACCAGTAAACAAAGATAGGGTGTTCGCCTGTGTAGATGCCATGAGACCCCTCGCCAATAAAAAGGCAGTCTCTATTTCACAAATTGCTCTTGCTTACTTACTCCAAAAACAATTCGTTACCAGCGTTATTATTGGAGCAAAAACGGATGAACAGCTTATAGACAATCTAGCTTCTACAAAAGTGATACTAGCTCCTGAAGAAGTAAAGGTATTAGACGAGATAAGCACACTTCCAGCAGAGTACCCCGGTTGGATGGTAGAGTTTCAGGGTAGAGATAGAGCAATATAATCCAGTATGATTTTTAATGTAATGCATACTTATATGTATTACATTATTTATTCGTGAATGTATCCCCAGCTTTTGAGAATACTTTTTACCTCTTCTGCTAAAATCCCATTGCTTGATTTTTCGTTTCTTCCTGAAAGGGCTTCATCGGAATATAAATAAGGCAGTTTTGAGTTTTTCATACTTTCTGGAGCCTCTCGAGAGAATAAAAACCCCGGTTCTTTTCCCACTTCACCTTTTTGGAGTAATCCCCAAGCACCTACGCGATAATTTACGGGTAAACCGTCCCTTCGGATTGAAAAATCATACTTGAATTCGGGCTCATTGACCATAAATTGTAGGGTTGTATTGGTATTCACTTTCCCGCTAAAATTTAGGTTAAATCTGTTTCCTATTCGGATAGATATATCTTTATCCTCTCTGGGAGAATAGTCATAAATTCCCCCTTGAAACTGAAAAGAGCCCTCATAATTATGACCTGCCGGTAAATATACAAAAAAAGAATTTTTTCGTAGTACGAAATTTTTTCTCTCCAGTAATGCTTCTTTTCTTAGAGCTTCGTCTTTTCCAAATACATTATCGTATTCGTTAGGATCTTTTTTTAAGTCATACAATTCTTCTAATTTTTCTGCGGGAGGTATAGCACCATTTAGTAAATAATTTGTAAAACCCGGGTAATGACGTATATATTTGAATTTAGCATTTCGAATGGATTCGGAAAGTCTTCCTTCCGTGTAAACACTTGTTTCTGTGAGTGGTTCTTTATTTTCAAGAATAATGTTGGAATAGTCTGTTCCTTTAAGATTAGAATGTATTTTTTCTTCTAATCCTAAAAATCCCAAAATTGTAGGAACTAAGGAAATCGAAGAACTAGAAGAGTAAAAAGATTTTTTCTCTAAATAGTTTTTTATAGTTCTGGGTAGCTTTATTACAAGAGGTATTGCAATCTCTTCGTCATAGTGGGTTTCCCCGTGTCCCCATCTGCTACCGTAAATTCCGTTTTGGGAAAATGTATGACGTTCATCAAATAAATCACCATGATCTGAAGTAATAATAATCATACTTTTGTCATACAAATCATTTTTCTTTAACTGAGCGATTAATATACCGATCTGTTCATCTGTATAGCGTACTTCTCCCAAGTATCTCAAAATGATAGGATGAATGGTAGATAAATCTTTATTGTTTGATTCTTTTTTGATTTCCCAAATGGAATGTTCTGGTGGAGAATAGGAACCATGGGGTGTATTATAATTCAAATGCAGAAAAAAAGGCTGAAGGGGTGGATTTTTTAAAAAAGTTAAGGCTTCTTTGGTGATGGCTTCTGTATCTTCAATATCTTTACCAATTTGGTGTAGTTCATGAAATCCCATATCTACACCAACACCTGTATAGTCTAATAAAAATACATTATTCATGATACTTGCAGTGTAGTACCCCGTAGAGCGTAAAATCTCGGGAAGACTTTTAATTTTTCCATTATAATATACTTCTTTTTCTCTTGGGTAAATTGGAAAACCTGTATTTGTGATACCTAGGTTTGAAGTATATTCCCCCGTCAACATAGAGATCATAGATGGTTTAGTCCAATTTGCATTGGAGAAATGATTTTTAAAAGAGATTCCCTCTTTGCAGAGGAGATCAATATTAGGAGATGTCGATATTTTTTGTCCATTGCAACCGAGTGCGTCTCTTCTTAAAGAATCAATAACAATTAGTATTACATTGTAACCAACTTGAGAATAGTCCTCTCTTTTAAATTCGGGAGTTCCTAAAAATAAAAATGTACTATTAGAATCCCATGTATAAGTAATTTTATCATCAAAATCAGCTTTAATATTAAACTCTTTCCACTTTTCACGATCTTCATTATTGATAGAGATATCTCCAATTTTCTTTTCTCCCGAGCTTAAATGCAAAGTTCCCGATATTTCACCGGAATTTTTTCCCAAGGCTCCGTATCTAAATTTTAATATTCCTTTGCACTTTTTAATAGGAATTTCTAATTTTGAGTTGGGTGTCAACATGATCGAATCCAATGAGTGATTATGTAATACACTTGAATCTTTCAAAAAAGTCATTTGTGTATTTTGCCAGCGTTTATCTCTCGGAAGTAAAGAGTATCTACCTGCATTTTTTTTCCAATGATAGGAAAGGTCTATTGTTTCATCAAAATGAAAACCCTGATAATTAGAATTTGTGAGTTGTCTACTGAGATCAAAATACCCGATAGATTCAACGGGATTTAGGGTAGGGGCAGGGGGGTTACAGTTGGAGAAAGTAAATAAAAATACAAAAAGGTATCCGAATAAACTAACTCGGGACAATCTTCTTTGTAACCTTTTCCATAATTGTATTTTTCTTTTGCAGCCAAAAATGTAAACCTTCAATTTCAGTGGGGAAGGATTCCAATAATCGAACCATTTCTGCATGTTCTCTTAAAAGACGAATAATAGTCTCTTGTTGAATTTTTATTTTAGGTTTGTTCTCAGTGTCATTCATATCGGAAAGCCTCTGCAAGACAGTATCTATGTCTTTTTAAAATGCAACAAAAATTTATTTATCAGCTACAATTCTATTTTCTCTACCATAGGATATTCTAAGGTAAGAACATAAATCATCTGTTTCAACCCGGTATCTAGTCTCAGAATTGAAGGTATCAAGAGAGGTTTGTCCATCAATAATGAAATTATAAAGATATTCCCCGGGTTTTAATTTTTTCTTCAATACGAACAATCCTGTAGGCTCTTTGACGAGGTAGTCGTGTTCGGGATTCCACTGATTAAAATCCCCTACTAGGGCAATAGTATTGGCTTCGGGTACATAAATTCTAAATTCCACCATCTTGAAATCCAGGTCATTGTCTAATTCGCTATCTATTATTCTGTAAGTAAGTTGCTTTTCAAAGTCTTTGCCGGGCAGAGTATAAATGGAATAGAAAGAGCCTTCTCCATCTTCTGTCTTTTCTGGATTTGCTGGATCGTATTCAAAAATACCATCTACCCTAAATTTATATTCAAAAACATTTCTCTCTTTATCATCCTTGTCTTTGAACACGGGAGGAATTACTGCATAATAAATTCCATATCGATTTCTCTGCATTGGAGTACAGTGCCAATTGGAAAAATTTCCACAGACTTCCACCTGTTCATTTCGCAGTCCATTGTAGGTGAAAAAAATACCTTTGTTTAATAAAGTGTAATTAACAACGTAATTGTCTATATCTATCAGTCTTATATATCTAGGAGAAACGGCTCTTTTTAAACTCTGTATTTGCCAATAATAGTATATTTTATTTAAAGTATTATCCCTGTCTATTGCACCTTCTAATTCTCGAGAGGAATAGGACCCTAACCAGTCCATTGCCTCTTCGCTAAATAAACTTCCGAGAGAAAACAGAGAGATTAATATGATAATTGTGTATTTGAATTTATTTATTTTTTTATGTTCGGTCATATCTAGAAATGAACCCTTAATTTGATTGGACAGAGTAAAAACAACCCTTTTTATACTATCGGCATCTACGCCTAATTTCGAACGGAATAATAAAATTATGTAACGTTTTTCCTATAAATCTGTTTTTTTTTAGTGATACTTTTTATTTTCAACAGAGTAAAAGAATCTACTTAGCGTAAGATGATTATGAATAATCGGGTTTGGGCTTTAACCCAAGTTGCCAACTGGCTGCCCTGTCAATTTTTTAGTAAGATCGAGGCGAGCCGCAGAGTATTTACAACTAAAAGTAAATCAATTAAAAAGCATATGAAGTAAATATGACATAAGAAAAATCTATTGAACTAATTATAACTTTAACCGATACTCGAAAAGAGACTCATATGGCAAAGTACAGCGACGAAGAATTAGGCAGAATTAGAGAAATTCTCAATCCCCTCAATGAAAATCCCATTGTAACAGAAAGCTTAAACCCAATGGGGAAGGTATTACGTAAAATTAAGGGTGAACCTGAGCCTGAAGAGGCACCTCCCGTTGAAGAAGGAGATGGTGGAATTAATTTTGAGGATAATCCACCAGGAGAGGAACCGCCTGAGTTTAAAAACTTTGACGAAGATGATGACTCCATAGATGATCTTTTAGATGTAGATATAGATTCCCTCGGGAAAGAAAAAGAGCCCGGAGAAGAAGATGAAGATTCCCTAGACTTAGAAGTAGAACCGCCTGTTGATGAAGATGAGATTCCTTCTTTTGACGAAGAACCTGTTTCTGAAGAAATAGAGACTCCCAATTTTGATGAAGAAGAGATTCCTTCCTTCGATGAAGAACCTGTTTCTGAAGAAATAGAGACTCCCAATTTTGATGAAGAAGAAATACCTTCCTTCGACGAAGAACCTGTTTCTGAAGAAATAGAGACTCCCAATTTTGATGAAGAAGAAATACCTTCCTTCGACGAAGAACCTGTAGCAGAAGAAGACCCATTTGCCAATGTAACTCCTGATTTGGGAACAGATCCAGAAGAAGAGGAAGATCCCTTTGCCGATCTTGGCTCATCGAAATCCGGAGCGACTGATTTTGGAGGAGAGGATCCATTCGCACAAGCTCCTCCTATACAACCTGATTTTGGGGAAGAAGAAGAGCCCGATCCATTAGCGGGAATGGATGATTTAGATACAGAAACCGAATCTGAGGTAGCTGACCCATTGGCTGAAATGGATGATCTGGATATGGAAGAATCCGTTCCTGATCTAGGGGGAGAAGAATACGAACCACCTGCCCTTGATGAAGAGTCATCTTCCCTTTCTGATTCCGATGATATTTTCGGCGATTCTGATGCTGGCTCTCCCCAAGAAGATGCCCAGTCTTCCGATGACTTATTTTCGGACAATGAGGAGGAAGTATCCGAGGTTGCAGACGAGGATGACGGAATTGGAGGTCTCGGAGATGTTGATGAAGATGACCTAGCTGGTTTTGAAGGGGAGGAAGAGGAAGAGGATGAAACCGTCCCCGAATTAACTGACGAAGAACTGGCTATCATTCAGCAAGAAATTATTCACTATCCGCCCAAACTCAAGCGAACAGTCATTGATTCCATTACCAAGGATAAACTTTCTCCCAAAGAGCAAAGGGAGTTAATTGAGTTAATCAAGGCATCTACCAAGCCAGAAGACATTGCGGCATATTTAACAGAACACTTAGGATACCCCGTTGAATTAGAAGATAGCACAGGACTTTATTCTGATAAAGGTATCCCAATCATTTCCTCAAACCCAATTTATACCAAAAAAGGGGAATTTGAGCGAAGACAAACAATAAAGAGAGCTCTATTCGGAGCCGCAGCCGCAATACTACTTATCACCAGTCTGGTTTCGGGATACAAATATATTTTCAAACCATTGCGTGCGGCAGCTTACTACAATGATGGATTGGAAGATATCAAAAAAGCGGGCGTGGAAACCAATCAGGATAGAAGAAGGGATCTTTTATCCAACGCAGAAAGAAATTTTAACCAGGGCGAAAAAATAAATCCAAATGATATGGATTACCTGAATAAATACGGAATGGCTTATATGAGGGTAGGAGAGTACAAACAGTCTTTTATCAAGCTATTCGGACAGGTAGAACCCGACTATGGAATGGAATCTTCGGATCCCCAACATTCTCGGTTTTGGTCCAATCGGGTGGATGTTCCCATCATAACCCTTGCTCCCGGACAGACCTGGGATGAAGAAAAATTGCAACACGGGGCTACCAATGATCCCGATCCAAGAACCTATTTACGATTGATTTCTCAGGATAAGGTAGAGAGAAGAATTGTTCGTGCAGGTGCCTATATAGTTGCCGAATTAGGCAAAAAAATTCATGATAATGACACTTTCATAAATTTAGGTAGATTTCACTCCAATATCGCCCAAAAGTTTATAGGTGGAGAAGATGGGCAGATTTACAAAAATGACCAATTAGCCATCAACTATTATAGACAGGTGTTCACAGATGGAGGAGATCCCACCAACACCGAGGCGAATGCAGGTCTTGCCAAAATTTATTATAACCAGGAAAGTTTTGGAAAAGCGGCTTCCTACTACAATAAAATAATCGAAGTTCATCCCAAAGACCCTCAGGGACATGGCGGATTACTGAGTACATATATTGAAATGTGGAGAAGGGACAAGAATCCCCAGTTTGTGTTAAACCACCACAGACAGGTAAGAAATTCTTTGGAAATTGAGTCCGATCTTTCTCTCTTTGTATTGTCAAAGTTAGCGGCATTTTATATCGATCTCGATCCAACCGAGCTCCGGATAAAATACAATGTAACTCCTGAGGATCAGGTAACCAATATGGATATAGATGACAATATCATACATATCTTGAATTTGGCATTCAATCGAAGTGAAAAACAGGATGGAATGGAAGTCTCCGGGGATGAGTATGCAGAGCAGTACTACCAGAGGGGTAGGTACTACATAGGTAAAAATGAATCTATGCGGGCCCTCAAACAGTTCGAGCTTGCGGCAAACTATGATCCCGCACACTATATAGCTGTTATGGAAATGGCAGAGCATTATATTCGCCAGGAGAATAACCAAGAAGCCTGGAAACTATTAGAAAACGCAGAAAAGAGATACCAAGCATTTCATAAAAATTTTGGAAACAGAGAAGAAGACGAAACCCTATTACGGGGAGATATTGGCAGAATTTACTTTAATATGGGTAAAATTATCTATCTGGGTGCTGCACTTGTAAATTTGGATGATAGAGTCGATGAGTTTCCCGCAAGAAAAGTGTATCCTATGCATGATCCAAAGCAACTCACAGAATTGGAAATTGAGAGAAAAAATAATCTCAACAATTCTTTAGCATTCTTTAACAAAGCCGTGAAAAACAATCTTCAGGATGACCAAAAAATCAGAGAGCTGTACTACTATACCGGTTGGATCAATTATATGAATTCTGACTATGAGGCAACACTTTCCGATTTTTCTAACCTCGGAGAAGAAGATAGCTATGAGAATCCTAATGTTATGATGGGAAGAGCTTCCTCGTATTACTACACAGACCAAATCAATGCAAGTCTCGGGAATTATCTCAAGCTAAGGGATGATTTTGAAGAAAGGGAAGCTAAGATTCAAGTTGTAGTACCGGAAGAATCAACACACCAAGAAATTTACCAAACTCTGATTGCTGTGTATAACAATATTGGTGCAATATACGAGAGAAAAGGAAATACTGCCCAAGCTCTCAAAAACTATTGGAAATCAATTGAGACAGCCAGAAAAATAAATACAGTCACAGAAATTGCCAATTACAACAAAGATATGCTCTTTAAAGGAAGAGATGATATGCCTTTGATAGATGATTGGTTGAGTCCAACTATTGATACTATCAAAGACCTTCAGAAATCCAAACGAAAGTATAATTTCTTATAAAATTTAAGACTGCACCCACCAGTGGTGAGGTGCAGTTTGTAGTAAAAAAATCTGTTTTTATTTTCTGGATTCTGTGTATTTTTTGAAGTTGTCTAATATGGATTGCCACCCATTTTTCTGAAGCTCTAGAGGATTTTCTGTTTCGGGATCAAACGTAACTATAACACTAGTGCCCGCTTCTATTTCTTCAAACTTGATGGTAGCATGTCGTCCCCCAAACTCATAGGAAAAGTGCTTACCCTCAGTTATTTCTGTGTAAGTGGTCTCAAAATCAAAACCAAAACTCCCGTCCTTGGCTTCCATTCTGGCTATATACTTTCCGCCTATTCGAAAATCATTGGTAGCCTTGGGACAATGCCAATCATCGGAAGCAAAGTTCCAGTGTACTATATGCTCAGGCAGGGTGTAAGAATCCCAAGTTTTTTTAAGATCCGCAGATACGATAATTTGGACTGTTAGTTTCGTAGTAGGTGTCGACATGAGGGAAGGATTTTTTGGTCACTTGGGATGTCAATTTTTATTTTAGCTTAGGTATTCGTGAAGAAGTAAGGGAGGCAGAAAAAAATAGCAAATCCATGAAATAATTTTTGCTCCAAGTGGAATTTACAGGTAAGGAGAAACTTTTCTCCTGAAATTTTATTGAGGTAAAACTACACATGGAAACAAACGAAACTCCAAAATGGAAATACTTTATTCCTTTTTATGGAATATACGCAACGTACAAATCAGAAACTCCGGGAAAAGGAAAATGGTGGGTGGTCAGTATACTGGTTACTCTGATTTTTGTTAGCTTGTTTAATGATAAGAAAAAGGAAAGGTCTGAGAGTGCTTCCTCTTCGTCATCCTCTACGGAAACTACTTCGGGATCGGATACACCATCAGAAAGTCAAAAACTAGAGAAAATAGGCTCACCAGATCAAATTCCTTTTCATAAAAAGTTTATAGAATTAAAAGACAAATATCGAAAGGGAGAGAATGAAATAAAGAAATCGGCAGTTTATAGAGAGATGGCAGCTTATGTTCTTAGTTATATTCCAAATAAAAAAATTGAAAACTGGGAGGGTAAACTAAAAAAACTCGGAACTAATGAGGGAGGTTCTAAAGTTTATATTACAATAGAAAGTGAGATTGAAGATTTTGAAATAGAGTTTAAAACATACAATAATGATCTAAGTGATTATGGGGACAATACTATGATTCCTCTTAATTCTACCGTTTACAAACAACTAGAAAACCTGAAGGAAGGGGATAAGGTAATATTTTCAGCAAGTTTTATTACCGATTCAAAAAAAGGATTTAAGCAGTCTAATTTAGTTGAGCAATCAAATATTACAAGTCCTGAATTTGTAGTAAGATTTGCTAATATTAAATTAAAATAATATAAGTAAAAGAATCTAAAGTGATAGGACTGTTTAAAATAATAATTACAGTCCTATTTAAAAACCTTCAGTGATTAATAAAGATACTTACTTTAAAAATTAATAAATATTTAGATAAACTCATTTTTTACATTTGAGTATTATTTATAAAAGGAGAGATTATGGATAAATGGTATGACGGATTACCAGTTTTAGATAGAAATAAATTAAGTAAAAATAAGGGTATTAATGATATATTGGTAAAAGATTTGGAAGAAAATGAGATCGTACTAGCAAAGGCTACTTTTAATAGAATTTTCTTTTACTTCTTGCTAATACTGGTGATAGGAAGTTTTATATGGTGTATTAAAATTTATAAAAATAACAACAATGAAACAGGTTTCCAATTCTTCAGTGTGCTAACGTTTGGAATAGCCGGATTAGTTTATCTAATAATCATGCTCCAAACATATATATTGATTACTAATGAACGGTTGATCGCTTCGGTAGCTGAGGCGAATAGTTTAAATGTTATTAAATTAATAATTCCACTCAGAAATATAGATAACCTAGTTTATGATGCAGGACTCCAATTGAAAGTTATGAGTAAATCGAATGCATATTCTATTTTTACGAATAGAGATGATATAGAATCGGTCAAAAAAACGTATTACGCGTACACTCAATTTAAAGAGAAAAACGAGACAATGGGTGCTGATTTAAACTCAAAAATAAATCCACCATCAGCCGTGAGTAATGAAAACAAATACGATGAAATAGAGAAATTATCAGAGCTTCTTAAGAAAGGAATTGTAACACAAGAAGAGTTTGATAAGAAAAAAAGAGAGCTTTTGGGTTTATAAAAGATTAGCCTATCCATATAATTTGGATAGGCTTTTTATACTCTATAGAATCCTTTTCTAATTTCTTTGCTATTTTTTCCTTTTCTTCATTTTCTAGTTTTTCTTTTTCTAATCTTTCAAATTCTTTCTGCTTAATTTCTTCTTCTGTTTCCACTATGCTCTTTTGAGTAATTGTGGCAGGATTACTGGATTTTACCTCTTCCGAAGAGCAATTGTATATTCCCCCGAAACCAAAGAATAAAAGATAAATTGATCCCAAAAGAAATGGCTGTCTTAAAAATTTATTCAAAAAATACTCTCTAATTTTATTCATCATAAGTTATTTTTCTCTATGAGAATATACTTGGGGGTAAGGAGAAATATTTCAGGTTTTGGATATTTTTTTGAGAAGGTTGTATTAGTTACCATTGCAATTCGAATCGCAAGGAGTGGAGATAAAGAAATTTTACCCGATACAAGTTCTGAAACTGTTTTTCTGGAGACTCTCAGATGCTTGGAGGCATTTGTAATCGAGATTCCCAAAGGCTCTAATACATCATAGTAAAAGACTTCCCCTGGATGAGTGGGTTTTCTAGATTTTTTCATAACTGCTCCTAGTGATAATCGATATAGTTAATGTTGCTTGCATCTAACCTATCTAAAATCCTAGCCAATTTATCCGAATGCACCGTTATGATTCCTTTTTTATCTCCAGTCTCATAAAAAAGTTTTAATCCCTTATGGGAAAAAGAAAGGATCATAAAATCAAGGATTCCACCTGTAATAATACCATCAAATCCTCTCTTATTATGAAAACTGAAATGAAGGATATATTCCTGTTCAACTTTGGACTTAGCTTGAATCTCGAGTAAGGATTGATTACATTTTTCACAATTCTAGGGAACTGGATATTTCTTAGTATCTGTTGGATTGGATACCATCTGCAGATTACTTCCTTCATGACCCGTCTGACCGCCACTTTTCCTACGGGATGTCTTACGGTCTCTTTCCTTCTTAAAAATATCACTGGAAGGCGGCTTGTGGCTATTCTTACTGTTTTAATTTAGTCGGGCTTCGAGTTCTTTGATTCTAGATTCTTGAACTTGAATGAACTGAGTTTGTTGCTCAATTTTTAATTCTAGAGCATTAAACTTATCTGTTAAATATATCTAGAGCTTATCTAGATCTGCATTCGCTAAAAGTTTGAACTCTTCTCGTCTTAGAAAGCTCATTTTTAGATTTTAGATTATTCTGAAAATTTGTACAATCACTTTTTTTCCATGTGAGTAGTTACAAAAAATTTTAAAAAATAAGGGAGATAATATTCATGGAAAGTTTAGATCATGCTAAAGTAAGAAAATATTTTGAAAAATATCCAAATCAGGTTGCAGTAGGGATGGTTGGTATAGGTTTTTTCTTATTGTTTGGGAATTGGTGGATGGATAATATACTTATTTTTTAAGGGAAGAGTTTCAGATCAAGAATATGATTTAATAGTAGATAAAGAGCTCTCTAATAGTATCAAGGCCAGGGCAATAAGCAAGTTAGGAACAGATATTTCAGAATTTGTAAGTGAAGAAGTAGTTATAACAGGCCCAAGACTATGGGATACAGCTAATTGTGAAATTCTATATAAACCAGGTGAAGATGGAGTACTTCGTTTTACTCCAATGAATGTAACAGTTATCAATTTTACTCAAAATCAGCTGTTGATTTATAGCTGCTGTTATGATGTATTAACTGGTAATTGTATTAATGAAAACACAGATGAATATTTTTATAAAGATGTAGTTTCTGTTTCAACTAAAACTGAAAGTACAGATAGTAAAATTGGTTACATGCAGTTGAATTCAGCTGAAACTTTTGTTTTGACAACATCAGGAGGTACATCTATATCTATCTTACTTTCTGACCCACAGTTAATTGAAAAAATGGGTGGAGGTTCTATACCTAAAACAAAAGCTGAAAAAGCTATCCAATCCGTTAGGGTAATGCTCAGAGATGTTAAATCTTCTTAGAAAAAATAAAATTTACTAAGAAGATGAGTTGTTTCTTCACAAGTAATAGAGGACGGGACAACTCATTAGTAAAATGTAGTCAACTACAAGAAACTCATGAGTAAATTGCAGTTGACTACAAAACACTCATAGATAATATTTAATTAATATGCCAATTGATCGATACTTAAAACAGGATTTATCTGATTTTTTACAAAAACGAATGGTTTTTGTGGGAGGACCCAGGCAGGTTGGTAAGACAACACTTTGTCTCTCTTTTTTAAAAGATCCTCATAATAAAAGTAAAGCTTATTTGAATTGGGATAATCTGAAATCAAAAAAAATAATTAAATCAGGAGAACTTCCCGATGAAAAAGTAATTCTATTTGATGAAATCCATAAATTTAAAAACTGGAGATCTCTGTTAAAAGGGTATTACGATACCAATAAGGGTTCGCAAAACTATATCATCACGGGATCAGCTAGATTGGATCATTATAGGAGGGGTGGCGATTCCCTACTTGGAAGATATCGTTATCTTCGACTTCATCCCCTTACTATCCCGGAACTAAAGATTCATTCCCTAGAGGATGTTCGCAGTTTATTAAAATTGGGAGGCTTTCCTGAACCATTTTTGAATGGTACAGAAAAAGAATGGAAACTTTGGTCGAGAGAAAGGCTTTATCGAGTTATCAATGATGACATTCGAGATATAGAAAATCTAAGAGAATATTCCTCTATTGAATTGTTAGCAGAATCCCTACCTGAAAGAATCGGATCACCCTTATCCATAAAATCCCTATCTGAAGATTTGGAAGTCAACTTTAGAACGGCTGAAAACTGGATATCAATTTTAGAAAGAGTTTACTATTGTTTTAGAATCTTGCCTTTCGGGGCTCCAAAAATTCGGGCTGTTAAAAAAGAAAAAAAACTCTACCTTTGGGATTGGAGTTCATGTAGTACAGAGGGATCAAAATTTGAAAATTTTGTGGCTGGTCATTTGCTGAAGTACTGCCATTATTTGGAAGATACAGAAGGGGATTCAATGGAACTTAGATTTATTCGAGATACTGATAAACGGGAGATAGACTTTGTAGTATTAAAAAATAAGAAACCAGTTTTTGCAGTTGAATGTAAAACAGGAGAAAAGGGAATTTCCCCCCATATAAAATACTTTCGAGACAGAACCAATATCCCCAAATTTTACCAAATTCATCTAGGGAAAAAAGATGCTTTAGTTGAGGGAAATATCCGCATACTTCCCTTTTCTAAGTTTTGCAAAGAAGTGAGTTTAGTGTAAAACCGATTTTTATATTCATCAATAAAAAGAATGTTTTTGGATTTATCAATTTTACTGACTATAAAATTTTTTGACCAGTTTTCCACTTCTTCAGAATTTCCGGACTTTTATAAGATAACATTTCTAGTAATAAATCTTTATTCATTTTTCCCTTCTTTCAGTATTATAAGAAAAAAGAGAAATTCTTTAGATTTTAGAGATAAAATTTTAACAAAGAAGGGGTGATTTAGTCTACTTTAGTAATTCCTCAAATTTTATTACTTTGAATTAATATAAGGAAATAAATTATGGAATATAATAAATTTACTAAAAAAATTATTTACTATAGAGTTAGGATAGTAGTCTAAAAGATTCAAGGAATTTTCTTTGAACTATGGGTAGATCTGCAGATTAAAGCTATGTGCTACTGGAGATCTAACTGTGATTTTAAAAAAATTAAAATATTTACATATTACTAATTTCATTCACAAATATTCAATTGTAATACTTCCAATACTAATATATTTAATAAGTTCATCATGGCATAATGATAATCTAAAAAGATTCACATGGGATGATGCATATATTTTAATGAGTAGTGCAAAAACTTTATATTTATATGGTAAGCCATCTGTAAGTATATTTCATGAAAATTTGTATGGTATTACTTCTCCATTGTATATGATAATATTATTTTTAATTCATAATACTAATTTGGAGATATTTGAAGAGTCAATAAGGTTAATAAATATTATTTTTGGAATAGGATGTATTACTATGATTTATCTTATTCTATTGAAGTTTGGTACAAATGAAATGTATAATAAATTTATCGCTTTAGGGGGATCTTTATTTTTTTCTTTTCATGCTCAAACTTCTTTTATAACAAATTCTGGGATGGAAACGAATCTTTATATTTTCATATTTATACTTAATTTATTTATATATATTTATAAAATTAATATAATATATTTAGCAATCTTTAATATAGTAATGCTTTTCATTCGTCCAGATAGTCTCTTGATCATACCAATATTTATTTTATCAATGTTTGTAATCCGAAAAGTTTCAATTAAAGATTTAATTTTATATTTTATAGTCATCACTTTTGGAATAATCTTATACGCTTTGATGTTTTATAAAATGACAGGTCATCCGATTCCAAATACAGCGAGTGCAAAGTATAATTATTTTTTATATTCATGTATGAATTTAAAAGAGCGCTCCTTTATTTTTTTTGAAGGATATTTTCATTATTTAAAATCAATGAGTGGATTGTTTTTCCTTGCTATCATTGGACTTAAATTCAATAAAAATAGTAGAGAGGTTTTATTTGTATTTTTAATTTATATAATTTTACATTCTATTTCTTCCTTACTGTTTATACCCGATGGTTCAATAGCTTACCAAGGAAGGTATTTTATTCTGGTATATTTAGGATTAATATTTTTTGCATCCTCAGGATTAATAAATATAGGTATAATACTATCAAAGCTTAAGTTTAATAACTCCATCATAATTGGGAGTCTAGTTATTTTAATTTTATTTGTAATGTACTCTATGATTCATGAAAAAAAGAGATTGAAGAATTTTCATAGAGAAGCCTCCTTACACCACGAGAGATTGTACAAACAAGCATTATTCATAAAAAGTATTACAAATAAAAATGATATAATTTCATCCACTGATTTAGGAATACTAGCCTATATATCCGAAAGAAAAATAATCGATTTGGTAGGGCTTGGAAATCCTGAAGTACGCAACCTATACACAGATGAATTTGGAAAATGTATTCCAAATGAAAAAAGAGATCTTACAAACATCATTGAAAGATTTGGACTGCAGTACCTATTAGTAGCAAAGCCCTGGGATAAAAACTTTATGGGGAATTATATTCAAAAACTAAATGGTAAAATTAAACTGATAGATTCATCGGGGTATGATTTATATAAAGTGGAGTGATTTTTTATAGAAAATTTTGTTGGCCTTAGGCTCTCTAAATCCCCCTCACCTTAAAATTTCGGATGTGAAGTTTTAAAACGGTATGAAATTCTATTGACAATACTCTACACATCCCTCTACACTTAAAGAATGAATGTAAATGCATTAAAAATTCGAAATGAATTTGGGAGAGTCCTGGAGTCCTTAAAAGAATCAGGGGAACCTATCATCATTGAAAAAAATAGAACTCCCGTAGCTGTTCTCATTTCTCTCGAAGACTTTCAAAATAGGTTTATTGACTATAGAGAGAGGGAGAAGAAAAAAGAAATCATCTCTTTGTTTCGGAAAAATCTGGTGAAGTCAAAAAAAAATTCTCTGAAAGAAATCAGAAAACTGCGGTATGATTGAGATTCCTGATGCATCACTTGCCATTAAATGGTTCCTCGATGAAAAAGATTCAGAGGAGGCATTGACGATATTGGAGTCTATTTTAGATTCTCCTGAAAATTATGTAGTACCCGAACTTTTCTTTTATGAATTGAATCATGTCTTATTTAGAATCCAGGGAAAGATAACTTTCGTACAAAAAAAGCAAATCGATCTTTTAATGAATTTAGGTTGGAAGCGTTTTTCATTGACACCTGATATTTTAAAGATTACTCATAAATTCCAGGGATTGGGTTTATCAGGATATGATTCTGCTTATGTTGCTCTTGCAGAGTATATCAATGGTGTTTGGATTACCTATGATAAAGAAGCTCATAAAAAAATAGCCAGATATAAACTCAGTCGTTTGCTTATTAGCAGTTAAAACTATCTATGAAACTTGTAATTCAGATTCTTTTGGGACTATTTTCTCTACTTCTCTTTTTTTCGGCTATTGTTCAATACAATGATCCTGATCCATTACACTGGATGTTCCTCTATGGATTTTCAGCATTTTTATGTGCTTTTGGAATTTTTAAAAAAGTTAATAAAGCCTATATCTTTTTTTCCTTAGGTGCAGTTGTACTACAACTTTTAATTGTTGTGGATGGTGCTTATAGTTGGTTGCAGAGTGGAATGGAAAATATATTGACCACTCCTATGGGTGAAGAGAAGCCCTATATCGAGCAAATGAGAGAGTTTTTAGGTACTTGCATTGTAGGTACTTCCAATTTACTTCTATTGTATTGGCAAAAATGGAATACATAGTAATTTAAACTATTCACATTCATTTGATTCGCATTGATGTGAAGGTGTTTCTATTTCTATTGTTGTATGATGTATATTTAGATGCTCTAATCTATGTTTTATCTCTGCTTTTATCGTCTCAATTATAGTTAGATCATCTAAATTCACAACCACATGAACAGTCAACGCCGTTGTTGTAGTACTCAATGCCCAAACATGCAAATGATGAACATCTTGTACGCCTTGAACGTTTATTATTTCATTTTTAACTTTATTTATATCAATATTTTATGGAACACCATCTAGTACGAGTAGCAAACTTTCAGCTAGTATTTGCCAGGTTCCTATCAAAATTATAATCGAAATGATTATACTGATAATACTATCCATCCAATACCAATCAGTAAAAATAATTATTATACCTGCAATGACAACTCCCATAGAAATAAAAGCATCTGCTACTAGATGTAAATAGGCACTTTTAATATTTATATCTTTCTCTTTTTCTTTTTTAAATAGTATTGCAGTTATACCATTTATAAAAATTCCTATTATAGCTACTATTACCATTCCAGAAGCTTCAATTGTTTTGGGAGAGTGCAACCTAAGAATGGATTCATAGACGATTAAACAGAGTGCTCCAAACAAAATCATAGCATTTAGTAGAGCAACTATGATTGTTGTCTTACGATATCCATAAGTAAATTTATCATTTGCTTCTTTTTCTGATATTTTTATCGCAATTAAAGCCAAAATCAGACTTGCTACATCACTTAAATTATGACCGGCATCGCTAATAAGGGCTAATGAGTTATAATATATACCCAAAATAGACTCTATTAAAACGAATATAAAATTGAAAGCTATTCCAATAATAAAAGCTCTTGTAATATTTTCTTTTTGAATAAAGTGATTATGGCCTTCGTGCGTATGATGCAATTCAATCATCTTAAATTCTCCCTTACGACTTAGACTCAGAAGGATTTAAATTATAATCCAAACTTTCCGAGTTTTTCAACTTTTTCCAACCATTTTTTTCGATATTCAATTGAGGACCGTTTTATAGGGGATATAAAGCTAACTTTTACAGGTGTGATACCACTAAACTCTAAGGTCATTCTTTTTAGTTGATTTATAGCAGGTTTACCATTTATAAGCCAGTAGTACAAATAGGGCTGATCAGAAGTACATATAATTCTTGCTGATCTTCCTTTTAAAAGCCTATCCCACCAAATAGAATTAGGTCTATATGCAAAAGCTCTTCCTGGTAAAAAAATTCTATCTATAAATCCTTTCATAATTGCAGGAATTCCTCCCCACCATAGTGGATGAATCCATACAATATGCTCTGCTCTCAGTATTTTTTGCCATGCTTCTTCTAAATCAGGTTCGAGTTCGATTCTTTTTGTGTATCCGTGGAAAAGATTGGGTTCAAATTTTAAATCACCAATTTGAATATCTTCCACCTCAAAACCAGAGGATTTTGCACCTTTTATGTATGACTCTTTTAAGGCATAGTTATAGCTTTCCTTATTGGGATGACCATTAATGACGAGAATTTTTTTCATATTCTTAAATTGATTTGTAAATAAGTAAATAAGTAAAGATTTATTTTGAAGATTTAGATTTTACTATTAGGTCTAAATTCTTAAAAATATAGTCTGTATAGTCACCAAAACATTCTGTTGCCATATGGCTTGCATCTGTAAATGCATTACAGTTATAAGATGGGTCATCATTCATATTCAGAAAAGAAATCTGATACTTCAAAGAAATCTCAAGCATTTTTGGAAGGTAAATAGAGTAGGGAGATACAGATTTTCCACTGGAGTCTTTTGCTGTTAATTTTTTATATTGTTCGAAGAATGAGGGAGCCACTCGTACCATGATTATTGCGGAAGGAATATCTAAATCCTTTATAATTTTGAGATTATCCACTTGAAAAGAAAGAACATCCTCATTAAAATTGTAGGGAGTGAGATAGGAATTAGCATCACCTTTTGCATATTTTAAGATGGTTTCTTCTGCTTGAGTCTTATTTTTGTAAAATTCACTCGATGCACTACCTCTTTCTTCTTTTAACTTCTCAAATACTTGCATTCTCCAGGCTCTATAACCGATAAGTACTTCGAAATTATTTTTTGATCTCTGTATTACAGTATTTAATTTGGGTCTATACTGATAGGTTCGAAAAAGTCTTTTCGATAAAAAACTAGAAATTTCACTTCTGGAGTATCTATTCGCAAAGCGGAGTACAAAATTTACATCTAATCCATTTGCTAGCGATTCATCGAGTTTAATCATCGGAGTTAAATTAAATAGCTCTAGAGAAGAGTCTACTAAAATGAAATCAGGTTTTACATTTTCTGCTTGAAATTTTTCCAACCAAAAAAGAAAATAATCGGGCCCACCTCCGGGAACTGAAAAATTAAATAGTATCCAATCGGGATACTTTTCTTCAATATATTTGTTATTAAAAAGTAAAGCTCTTGAGTTTCCAAACATAACTAATACTTTTTTTCTTTCTTTTAGGGCTAAGTAATTTTTTAATTCTTCAAATAGATATGGTTTATGAAAAAAATTTATTTCTGAAACAGTTTTGGTGAAGTACGTTTGGATATTTTCAAGCATGAGAATTCTATCAATCCCCAGTGCTATAAAAAATATTATAAAAGGTATAAATAAAAATTTATTTTTTAACATGTATCACCTTTTTAGAATTTATAGTAGATAAAATCATTTCCATCCTGAGATAATGTTGTTAAAAGAAATACAGTAATTACTCCGAAAATAATAACTAAATAGGGCTCAAATTTTCTAAATCTATCTAGAATTCCTTCTTTGTACTGCACAAGATGAGCCAATAAAAACAATACAAAATGCAAAAAGACAGAATCTAAATTTGTCATTTCCTTTAATTGAAATGGCTCTTCTGATTGTATCAATTGCAATCCATTTATTAGCCATTCTCCTCCATTAGAATTTAGTGAGATCTGTACATTTTCTTTATAATTAATAAACATTGATTTGAATATATCTATCATGTATGACGTACTATTAGATCTAAACATTAGAACACTAATAGCACCAATTGTTGTAACGAAAAGTGCACTTAAAATAGAGGAGTATATCTTTTTTGGATAAAGATCTATTTTTAAATCTTCTGTAATAAATCTTTCTATTCCCAGACAAATTCCCCAATATAACCCCCAAGCCATAAAGGTAAAATCGGGACCATGCCAAAAACCACCGATGGTCATAGTTACTATTACATTAAAATAAATTTGGAGTCTGGGTACCCTAGAACCACCCATTGAAAAGTATAAATAATCTCTAAGCCATGTGGATAATGTAATATGCCACCTTGTCCAAAACTCACTTAAAGAACGAGAAAAGAATGGTGCTCTAAAATTCTCAGGAATATTAAAACCGAGATAAAGGGCTACTGCTCTCGCCATATCGGTAAGTCCTGAAAAATCAAAAAATATTTGTATAACATATATAAACGCTACTAAAATTATCTGTGTTGAATGATATTCCAGTGGAGCATTGAATACAGGACTTACGGTTTGGGAAAGGGAGTCTGCTAGTAGTACTTTTTTAATAATTCCGCTTATCATTAAATAAGTAGCATTAATAATATCTTCTCTTAGTGGCTCTTTTTTCTCTAGATTAGGAAAGAAGTCCGCCCACCTCATGATTGGTCCAGCAATTAATACAGGGAAAAAAAGTATAAAAACTAAAAAATCCGTCAAACTGAGAGATTTTTCCAATTTGCCCCTATACGAATCAATTTGTAATGCAATGATTTGAAAGGTATAAAAACTAATAGCTAAGGGAAAAGCTATATGTAAATTTTGAGGTAATTCCTTAAAGTATGTACTACCTGTAAGTCCTAATAAAACATTACAAAAGAAATAAAAATATTTGAAAAATCCTAAGTTTAGTACATTTAGTGCAATGATTATTCCCAAAAAGGATTTCTTTTTTGTTAAATGGATATTTTTGTGAAATAAAAAATTGATCAGTATTACAATTAAAAAATGTAAGAGGAATGGTAAGGATGCGTACCCATAAAATACCATCCCTGCAAATATCAGTAGATATTTTCGATAGAAATGTTGGATATTCCAATATATCGAAAATACAATAGTAAAAAAAAGAAAAAAGATTACTGAATTAAAAAGCATTTTAGTGTGTTATTTTAGATAACTCCATTAACTTTTCAATAACATCAATTTTTATTTTTTTATATTCTCCCTTAATAGTAGCACCACTAGCATTCTTGTGTCCGCCTCCGTTGTACTCTTTGGCTACACTGCATACATCATATTTTCCCTTAGAGCGGAGACTAATTTTCACTGCATCGTTTTCGAGTTCTGAAAAAGATGCGGCAATTTGAATGTCGGCAGGAGCCAATAATTCACTAATCATCCCCTCAGCTGGGTTAGTAGTAAAATTATATTTGGATAAAATAGTTTTAGTTACATCAATGGTTGCTAATTTTGATTCAGGGTATATATCGAGAGTAGAGTATATATCTTTTTTTAAGAGTAATACAGTATATGAGTAATCTTCAAAAATTTTTCGGATTAACTCTTCAGTTGGAAATTTATGTTTTAATAATTTCCCGGCAATTTCATGGGTTCTCGGTCTTGTTTTGTTATATTTGAATTGGCCTGTATCCATAACTATTCCCATGTATAACGCAACTGCAGTATTATAGTCTGGCTCAAAACCTGCCAGTTCCATTAGTTCATAAATTATTTCTGAACTCGAACCGATTTCAGGAAAGCAAAACAATCCATGAAAAGGTGATACTTTGTCATGATGATCAATGGCTATAATATTGGTTTTTTCAGCATTTAAGTAATTAGAAATATCCAATATTCTTCCAATGTCTGAGTTATCCACCATGATAAGAAAACTTTCTCTTTGGGTTGATTGCAGTATTCTATTTTCGTAACTATGAATACGGTTTAATGGGTCTAAAAACATATATCTATCCGGAGTCTTGTCCGGATTGAGAATAGTGTGTTTTTTGTTTAATTTCTCTAAAAGAAAATCCAAACCCAGCTCGGAACCCATTCCATCTGGATCACAACTCTTATGAGTGGTAATTATAAAATTATCATTTTGTTTTATTTGAGAAAGTAGGGTAGCATACATCTCTGTTCTATCAATTTGAAATTTATCCTGCATTTTTTTTTCCTTTAAAGAGAGCGTACCAATAGCTAACTTCCTCTTTTGATAACATTACATTTGAATCTTTTTCATCCTCTAAAGAATGCTTTTTAAGAGTATCTGTGATAATCTTTGCAAATTCTTCTGACTTGTATAACTTACATCCATACTTTTTTCCAAAAAATTGTAAATCTTTATCGGAACTAACTAAATATATATCCGAGGGATTGATAGACTTTCTGATGAATAGTTTTATTTGGTCATCTGCCTTTATATCATGGCTATAGTATAACCTCATTCCTTCCAACTCATCTTCGACAACCATGCTACCTATTTCTTTCTTTCCGTCAAAGAAAATGTGAAACTTGTTCTGTTTTCTTTTTTTGCTGTAGAGATTTAATGTCTTTAATAAAGCATTTCTAGCATTGTTTAATTTATTTTCATACATTAAAATTTCCATCTCCGGGAATTTATATATCAAATTAAACCCATCTACCACTAGTATCATGAATTCTTAATTCTTTCCACTGAAATAATATTTTTAATAGATTTTATATACTCGAGAATCTCTTCCAACTGATCTAAGTGTTCTATTTCAATTAAAAATCTAGCTATCATTGTTCCTTCTCCAGCTGAGCTTGCCCCGGCTTCTAATATATTTGTATCTGTTTTGGAAATGGAATCCACTATTTCTAAAAATATCTTTGGACGATCATAAGCCTTCACTTCAATACTAACGGGAACTGGTTTATGAATACCATCCCATCTTACATTTACAAGGCGTTTTAAATCAGAAAATCCCCCCGCTACTTCGCAGGTCTTTTTGTGCACACTCACTCCGCTTCCCCTTGTGATAAATCCGATGATCTCATCTCCGGGAATAGGGGAGCAACAATTTGCCAATCGTACTAAAATATCTTTGTATCCTCCCACCAGGATATTGACAGGCTTTTTGGGTTTGGATTCCCTCTCTGATTTTTTCTTGGACCTGTGTATTTGTACAATGTCGCGGTCACTGATGGCAATATTTCCGGAAGGAGCGGGTTTGACGAACTCGACACCTCCCTGTTTTTTTAGCTCATCCTGTAATTTTCTGAAATACTGTCGGAGTTTTTGTCTTGCATGGGGGGTTTTTAGTATTCGTTCCCATATAGGGGATGGTTTGGCATTTTTTTCGATTAGAATTTCAACTTGATCCCCCGTAGATAGCTCCGTTCGAATCGGGACAATTTTCCCATTCACCTTTGCTGCTTTGGTATGAAGACCTATATCTGTATGAACTCGAAACGCAAAATCCAAAACAGTTGCTCCCTTTGGAAATTCATACATGTCTCCTCTTGGGGTAAAGGCAACGATTTCGTCTTCATGGAGTTCTTTAGAAAAATCACTGAAAAAATCTTGGATATTGGCAGTGGGGTTTTCAGTGAAAAAACGCATTTGTTCTTTCCAACGATCAATAAATCTTTGCTCTAGTTGGTTGTATTTTCCTTCCTTGTAGCCCCAATGAGCGGCGATTCCTGATTCAGCATAATTATTCATCTCTTCCGTTCGGATTTGAAATTCTATCGGTTTTCCATCCGTACTGATAATCGTAGTATGAAGGGACTGGTATAGATTGGACTTGGGTGTAGCAATATAATCTTTAAATCTGCCCGGAACCGGGGTAAAATTAGTGTGAATTATCCCCAAAATAGCATAGCAGTCCTGAACCTCATTGGTGATAATTCTGATAGCCCTCAGATCATAAATTTCATCTAATTTTTTTTCTTTGGTAGATATTTTTTTATGAATCGAATAAAAATGTTTGGATCTGCCCTCAAGAATTGCGGGAATTTTTGATTCTCCCAGCCATTTTTCCAGTCTTAGTATTACATGCTCTATATGTAAATCTCTTTCGGTTTTTTTAGATGCAACGAGATCTTTTACTTTTTTGTAGCTCTCGCTATCTAAGGCTTGAAAAGCCAAATCTTCTAATTCGGATTTTAATTTATAAATACCTAATCTACCCGCTATGGGAGCATATATATTTAAAACTTCATTTGCAATACGAACTTGTTTTTCAGGTGGTTGAAATGTTAGAGTTCTCATATTGTGAGTTTTATCAGCTAATTTTATGATAATTACACGGGGGTCTTGAATGGTGGCAATCAACATTCTTTTGACATTTTCAATCAGGAGTATATCTTTGGTTTTGTTTTTAATTTGTGAAACTTTTGTAACCCCTTTAACCATTGTAGCTATTTCTAACCCAAAATCTTTAATCATCATATCATGAGAATAATGGGTATCTTCTACAACATCATGAAGGAGTGCCGCGGCTATAATCTTATCCTGACCACCTAGGTCTTTCATTATTATGTGGGCTACATTTACAGGGTGAATGATATAGGGTTGCCCGGAAAGTCTCTTTTGATCTTTGTGGTTTTGATTGGAAACATCAAAAGCTCTTTTTACTAAATCATAGGAAGAGTCTGGTAAAATTTCTTCAGCAGAGCTTAAAAATTCTTCAATACTTACTTCTAAATTAGACATATTAATATTCAATATCTAAACCTAAATCCATAAATCTAGTTGTATGTGTAATGTACCCCATACTTACTCCTATGCCACCAAAGCCTGCCAAAAATTTTAATTTATTCGGTGTAATACCACCTGAACATTCTATTCTTATTGTACTGCTTTTTCTGCGAATATTTTCGATGGCAATTTTTGTATTTTCTTCATTAAAATTATCCAGCATGATTATTTCAGGAGAAGAGTTTAATGCTTCTTCGAGTTCTTCTAATGAATCTATTTCTAACTCAATTTTTTTATCAGGATAATTTTCTCGAATTTTATGCACTGCATTTGTAATACTACCACAAAGAGCAATATGGTTGTCTTTAATAAGAGCCATTTCACTTAAATTTATACGATGATTCGCTCCTCCTCCTGTATAGACTGCATACTTGGCTAGTTTTCTATAGCCAGGAAGAGTTTTTCTAGTATCTAGGATTAAGAGATCGGGAAATTCATTCACTATTTTATTGACTGTACTGGAGATTCCGGAGAGGTATTGAAGAAAGTTTAAGAAAATTCTTTCCATTCGCAAAATAACCCTGAGACTGCCACTGATTTCGGCAATTTTTGATCCCTTTTGGATTTTTGATCCCTCCTGAGTTTCCATCTTTACTATAAAATCATTCCCGAATATTTCATGGATGGATTCTAGAATTTGGGAGCCACATAGAATCCCATCTTCTCGGGTCGTTAGAAGGGCAATACCTCTATCCCCGGGTGAAAATATTGCATAAGAAGTAATATCATCCTCGGGGCAATCCTCCTCCATAGCTAGTTTTAAGAGGGAGGTAAAATCTTGGGGATAGAGTCTATTAACGGGAGTTGTATAGTATCTTTGCATCTCAACTGACAGTCTATCTTTAATAGAATTATATACAAATCAAAATGTCAAAATTCGTGAAAATCTATTTATTTTTGTGGGAGGGAGATTTTCTGTCCTGAGAAGATTAGCT
>CANGZW010000013.1 GCA_947458405.1 Leptospiraceae bacterium | reverse complement strand
TCTCATCAATATAGTAAATTACGGGAACCTTCATACATAGATATGTATGAAAATAGATATAATCTATTGAAAAAAAATTATTTTTTTTCTTCTTTTACACCTTTTTATCACCACTCGGAGTAAAGAGCATTCCCAAGAGATAATAAAAAATAATCACCACCTCATCATCTTGAAAATAACATTGAAATAAACCAGCGAAGAAAAATCCAATTAGTCCATAATATAAGTGATTGTCCTTTCCTTCAACTGCCCTGCTAATAATTCGCTCTCCAATGGAATAGAAAATACCCAAAAATAAAAATAAATTCAAAAATCCTGAAATTGCCACTATATGAAAATAATCATTATGGGCATGTCCCCTCTGTGTTACTTCATAAAAAAAGAGGAGTTCACTGTTTTTTTCACTTCTATCTTTTCTGGATTCATCAATTTCCTTTGGATAATTTCCGGGTCCAATTCCCAAGATAGGATTTTTTTCTATCATAGAAAATGTGGAATCCCAGATAAATGTTCTTCCACTGTCCGTGTGTTTTTCTGAGCCCAAGAGAGGAAGGATAGTTTTTCGAAAAATTGGTGAAAAGGAGAAAATACCTAAAAATAAAAGTAGAATTAATAAAGGTACTACAATTATTTTAATAACGTTTTTTATGTTGTATTTTTTATTTATAAATATGATTACAATAAATCCAAAAGTAATTCCAAAAAAAGAGCCCACCATTGAGGATCTTGCATTATTTAGTATTACAACTGTAAAAAAAAGAACTGATATAAAGCTAAAGCCCAGTTTTCTTTTAATTCCTATACTTTCTGTCCATTTATCTATGAGTGTAAAAAACATATAAGGAGTAAAAAATAATAAAAGTCCACCGAAGGTCAAATGTGTATTCATAAATCCAATCGGTAAATATATGTCAATATTAGCTATTTTTCCATAATGATGTTGGTACTGCCAGCTCTTCACATCTCGAAATAAACTATTGATTAAATAAGAAAATCGATAAATACTAAAAATAGATAGAAATCCTGTGATGATTAAAATCCCGAGTAGGATATAGATGGCCAAATTAATTTTTTTTCTCTCGGATTTTTCTAATGTAGAAGTCAAAATAAACCCAAATCCTAAAAGGATATCTTTAAATTCACTATTCCGAAGGGCTAAGAAAAAATTGGATTCATTTCCTACCTTAGAATAATTCCAAATAAAGGATAATAGATAAATCCCAAAAAAACTAAGAAATATTATTATAAGGGGAGTTATTTGAAACCGGGAACGTCTCTCTTTATCAAATAAAAAAAGAACAAAGGAGAGCCCCAAAAATAACTGACTGAGAGATACAGATATAGCACAGGATACAATTGCGATCTGCAAAAATATTAAAAAAATTTTTTGGTTGTTATAAGTTTTAGCCATAGAGTAAAATGACACCATGAAAGTTATATATTTTACTGACACCTTCCTTCCAAAAATTGATGGGATTACAATTTCGATTAAGAACTTCTCCGAAAGACTTTCAGAGAGGGGTTATGAATTTCTCATCCTTTGTCCTGAATACGGAGAAGGAGACTTCTCTGAAATCAATCCTAAAATCAGGATAGAAAGATTTACAAGTGGATATTTGCCCACCTACCCCGATATAAAGGTAGTGCTTCCCAACCCCTTAAAAATCTCAAAGTTAATGGAAGAATTTAAGCCAGATCTCTGCCACATTCATACTGCTGGTCTTTTAGGACAATACGGAATTAATGCCAGTGAAAAATATGCTGTTCCCGTTGCCGGAACCTATCATACTCTCATGTCCGAACAGGATACCTATGTATCCCTCTATAGAATTTTAAAACTGGACAAGCTCTTCATGAAAATTAATAAATTCGATAAAACTTTAACCCTAAAGAATTTATTAAAATTCCAAAAATTCGATAACTTCAACATACAAAAAAAAATTATATTAAAACTTTGTAATAATTTATACGAGAGGTGTGATTTAATTATCTCCCCATCCCATCTTTTAAAAAATCAATTGATTGAATTTGGAATCTTACGTCCCATCACGGTCGTTTCGAATGGAATGGATCTCTCCCGATTTAAAGGAAGCGTAAAAGAAGCTCCCGAAAATCCAAAAATCCTTCATGTTGGTCGAATCTCCTATGAAAAAAATTGTGATGTAGTCATCAATGCCTTTAAACAAATCAAAGATATATTCCCGGGGGCAACTCTAACAATCATAGGAGAAGGACCCGCCTTAGATTCATTAAAATCACAGGCGGAGAATATGAAAATTAAGGACAGTGTGGATTTTAAAGGATTTGTTCCCAACACGGAATTACACAATGTATATCCTCAATATGATCTATTTTTAACAGCATCCACAATGGAAACCCAAGGTTTAGTGATACTCGAAGCCATCGCCTGTGGATTGCCAGCCGTAGGTGTTCGCTCTTATGCAATACCCGAATTGGTGCAGGAAGGAAAAAATGGCTTCAATGCAGAACCATTTCAACCCAAGGAATTAGCAGAATTGGCTATTAAGGTTTTAAAAGACAAGGAATTATATAAGAAATTCTCTGCTAATTCTATAGAAATTGCCAAAGATCATGAACTGGGTCTTTGTGTAGCTAAGATGGATGAAGTGTACCAAGCAATGCAGGCATACAAAAATAAACCCAAAAAAAATACACTTATGAATTTCTTTTTGAGTTAGATTTTAAAAAGTTTCATTCCTTTAACTACTTGTTTGTAAATTAATGAAATACAGAGGGATTCTTATAATTCTCTTTGTATTTCTGGTAATTTGTTGCTGTACGATTGATGATTAGTCTCTCTTTGTCATTGATCTCTCTGATAACTTTAGCAGGAGAACCCATCACCATCATTCCGGGGGGGATTTTTTTGCCGGGGGTTACAAGAGATCCAGCAGCAACAAATGAATATTCCCCAAGTTCTACCCCATCCATTACAGTAGCAGACATACCTACAAAAGAATTGTCCTTTAGAATACATCCATGAAGGGTAACTCTGTGCCCTATTGAAACACTATTCCCTATAATGACAGGAAATTCATCCCTTGCAACATGGATCAAAGTCATATCCTGAATATTACAGTTCTCACCAATTCGAATATAGTTTACATCCCCACGAACCAAACATTGAAACCAAATCGAGGAATGGGCTCCTATTTTAACATCTCCTATAATTTCTGCACTCGGAGCGATAAACGCTGTTTCATGAATTTCAGGGGATATTTCTTTAAATTTATAGATCACAATGTGTCCATTCTAAGTTCTTGCAGAATTAATCAAATATTTTATTCTGGAGATAATTTTAGACCAATTATAAAAAATGTATAATTATAAAAGAAAAACTACCCTTTCCGATAGATTACCAGTTTTTGGAAAAATAATTTTCCGATTGGGCATCATCCTCATTGTAGGATCTCTACTTGCCTTTATTACCCGCTCTTTTCTTTTATTTCCCCATCGTTTTACTGACTCCTCCATGGCCCCTACTATCAAAAAAGGAGAATTGATCTTTCTATCTCCATTTATTCGGGAATCCTTATTGGGCTATGAAAAAATGGTCTTTGCCAATCTACCCGAATCTTCTGCACTTTCCTTCGCTGGGAGAATTTACGGCAGGCCCGGAGATAAAATTTCCATTATAAATAAAAAATTCTATAGAAACGACCAACTAATCAGCAATAAAATTGTAAATTTTAGTGACTCTAGAATATTCGATACTTCGTTTTCAAATCGTGATAATTTTGATGAAATTGTATTAGATAAAGATAAATATTTTATTCTTTGCGATAATAGAGATCAATGTATGGATTCTCGGGAATATGGGCCCATTCCATTCTCCAAAATTATAGGCATCAAACTAGGAAAATAAGCATGATACCAAAAATCCAAAAAATTACCGAAGTCACAATTCAGTCCATTCTTGATTGGCACAAAGAACAAAAGCCTTCCGTAAACCCATACCAAGAGTCAGATTTTTTGCATCTCATCTATAAGAAAAACCAAATTGATACGATACAATGGCACATTGAAGATGAAATACGCAGGCCAGACCTCCCCGCAGAAGAATTAGTAAAATTTAAGAGAGAGATTGATAAGTTAAATCAAAATAGAACAGATACAGTTGAACTTCTAGATGATATGCTATTTCAGATTTTTAAAGATATAAAAAAAGATGAAAATGCAAGGATGAATTCTGAAACTCCCGCTTGGTTATTGGACAGGATGAGTATTTTAGAATTAAAGATTTATCACATGGAGGAAGAGGCAAATCGAAAAAATGCTGATTCTATACACATTAATAAATGTACTGAAAAATTAAACATATTACTTGAACAAAGAAAGGATTTGCAGAAATGTTTCGAAGATTTAACCGATGATCTTTATAGTGGAAAAAAATACATGAAAGTATATAGGCAAATGAAAATGTATAACGATGAAAAGTTAAATCCCTCCCTATACAATAAAAATAAAATCTCATAAATGGAAATAATTTATAAATAACCCCCATGAATATTCTGGTAATACGATTTTCAGCTATGGGGGATGTTGCTCTCCTTACCCCTGCCCTCATTGCAGTTGTTGCTAAATATCCTAATGTTCAAATCAATTTAATCACTCGTGGTAATTTTTCCCCTTTCTTTTTCAATATTCCAAATGTTCATGTCACAGGTTTGAACTTAAAAAAATATAAAGGTATTACAGGTCTTTGGAAACTATATAAGAATATATCCCAACTCGGTCCCTTTGATAAGGTATTAGATTTGCATGGAAGTGTACGTAGTATACTTTTGAGTTGGATTTTTAAATGGAAAGGCATTCCCATATACAAAATTAACAAGGGTAGAAAAGAAAAATTACTCCAGATTAGAAAAAAAAATAAAGTTCTAACTAACCTCCCCCACACCGTTGAAAGATACCTTAAGGTATTTGAGAATGCTGGCTTTCCCGCTTCCATCCGAAAAGGTCCCTGGATTAATGTAGATGCTGATTCCAAAATTTTTGCAAGTGAATACTTTAAGTCTAAATCACTTAAAAAAGCGGAGGATACTTGGATTGGTTTTGCACCCTTTGCGGGTCATAAATTAAAGGAATGGCCGTACTACAAATCCATGAATCTTATTAAGTTAATGCTAAAGGAATTTAACTCAAAAGTATTTTTATTTGGATCGACCGAAGAGGAAGAAAAGTTAGCCCAGCTTATGGGAGACAGTGATAATTGTTATATTGTTTCCGGAGGAAAATTTGGTATAAAGGGTGAGATTGGAATCATGGAAAAACTCGATCTCATGATTGGAATGGACTCTTCAAATATTCATATTATGGCTCTTCTAAAAAAGCCAGTCATTGGAATCTATGGAACCACTCACCCTATCTCAGGCTTCGGTCCTTTTAGTCAGGAAGACGTTGGGGTAGTACAGGTTGATCTTCCCTGCAGACCCTGTAGTATTTATGGCAATGTGTCCTGCCACAGAAAAGATTTTGCCTGCATGGAATTGATTGATCCACAGGATGTAATTAAGCGTATCCGATTAATTTTAAACTTAAATACCACCTGGTAAATTCGTGGAGAATAAGTTTTTTTCTTTTTACGATACAGACATTTAATATTTTCGTATTTGATGGAAGAGAAAAACTTAGAAATCGAAATTCTTGACGTAACCCTCCGCGATGGAGAACAAACCAGAGGAGTTTCTTTTAATACCGAAGAAAAACTGAACATTGCTAAATATTTATTATTAAATGTGAAGGCAAAAAGGGTAGAAGTTGCTTCTGCCAGAGTTTCTAAAGGGGAACTTTCCACGGTAAAAATAATCACCGATTGGGCAAATAAAGAAAATCTCATAGATAGAATTGAAATTTTGGGGTTTGTGGATCATACTCTCACTCCCGACTGGATCTATGAATCGGGAGCTAGAACTCTCAATTTATTGACCAAGGGTTCTCTTAGACACCTCACACTTCAATTAAAAAAAACAATAGATGAACACATTTCAGATATTGAAAAAACTGTAAATTACTCATCCAAAAAAGGCATTCGCAATAATGTTTATCTCGAAGATTGGTCGAATGGCTATTTGCACTCTCCCGAGTATGTTGAAGAATTTGTCACAAAATTATTAAAACTACCCATTCAAAAAATATTCCTGGCAGATACACTGGGAGTTTTATCCCCCGATGAAACCTTCAGAGGTGTTAAATTTATGGTGGATAAATTTCCGAACACTCATTTTGAATTTCATGGTCACAATGATTACAGCCTTTCGGTTGCAAATTGTCTATCAGCAACAAAAGCAGGAGTTCGGGGACTACATGTCTCTGTAAACGGTCTCGGAGAAAGAGCGGGGAATTCTCCTCTGGAAGCGGTCGTAACTGCATTGCATGATAAAATGGGGGTTAAAACAAATATCAACGAAACAGAAATAACCTCTGTGAGTAGGCTAGTGGAAGTATTCAGTGGAAAGCGTATTTCAGATAACAGACCAATTGTAGGACAGGATGTGTTTACACAAACAGCCGGAGTGCATGCTGATGGGGACAAAAAAGCCAATCTATATGCAAACCCAATTCTTCCAGAAAGATTTGGAAGAAAGAGAAGCTATGCATTGGGTAAACTCGCTGGAAAGGCAAGTATTTCTGAGAATTTAAAACAATTAGGAATGGTTCTAAGTCCTGAATTAGAAAAAAAACTTTTAGACAAAGTCATTGAAATGGGTGATGCGGGAATCAATGTTACTACCGAAGATCTCCCCTTTTTAATTGCTGATCTTTCTGGAAAAAATGGAGAAAGAAAATTTATCTTGGATAGCTGGATTGTAACTTCCGGCAAGGGTGTATTACCAATAGCAAGTATCACAGCAAAGTACCATAATAAGGTTTTCAAAGAATCAGGAACAGGAGATGGGGGTTACGATGCATTTATGGATGCACTCTCAAAAATTGCCAAAAAAAATAATTTTTCCCTTCCCACTCTCGTTGATTATTATGTTAGAATTCCACCCGGTGGAAAAACTTCAGCACTCGTAGAAACAATTATCACCTGGGAAAAAGGGGAAGATACTTTTCGAACTGTTGGCTTGGATTCAGACCAATTGACCGCGGCAGTATTGGCTACCGAAAAAATGATAGAACTGCTTTTGCGATAATATGGAATCAAAAAAGTTATTAATTGTGGGCTTAGGAAACCCGGGGGAGAGATACAAAAACACTAGACACAATATTGGCTTTAAAGTTATAGATGAGTTTTCTAAAAATAAGAACTCTTCTTTTGATAATGATAAAACTTGTTCTGTGGCGAAAATTCAGGATACTACTCATAATTTATTTTTATTGAAACCATTAGAATTTATGAATCTTTCTGGCTCCTGCACAATAAAACTTATTTCCAAATTCAAAATTCCCATGGATGATATAATTGTTATACATGACGAAATAGATTTCCCCTTTGGAAAATTGAAATTAAAAGTCGGTGGGGGGCACGCGGGGCATAATGGATTGAGAAGTATTATTGATTTACTCGGGAGAAACGATTTCCACAGACTTCGTTTTGGTGTAGGAAGACCGGAAAATCCTAATTTTCAGGTTAGCGATTACGTACTTTCCAATTTTGTGGATTCTGAAACTGAAAAACTTACCGAATTAATTGCAACTTCTATCAGCAAACTAAATGAATGGATTCTTCAAAAAACAAAAGGATAAGATTTTATTACTACCATGATGACCGATTTTACAATAAAAGTTCCTGGCACTAGTGCAAATCTCGGACCTGGATTTGACTTACTAGGAATGGCTTTGAATTTATATAATGATTTTCACTTTAGTTTTACAGAAGATTCTAATTATAAAATTTCACAGGAAGATGGATCCCCTCTTCCCTTTATAATAAAAGATAACCTCATTAAGTTGGCATACAAAAAGTATGCAGATTTTTATTTGCCTAATAAAAATTTACCTCCATTTAATGTCAGGGTGAATTTAAATTTACCCATGAGAGGTGGACTCGGTTCGAGTGCCAGTGCAATCATAGCAGGATTTTTAACAGCAAAAAGGTATCACGAATTGGAAATAAAATCCATCCCTCTTCCAAGTGAAAATTCTATATTAACTGAACTCGCAATGCTTGAAGGTCATCCAGACAATACAACTCCCGCTCTTCTGGGGGGATTTATCCTTTCTTATTTCACAAAAGAAGGTCTGATTTATTTTAAAAAAAAATTTCCTGGTAACATTAAACTCTTTCTCTTTATTCCAGAGATTGAAACAGATACAAATGATTCCCGTAAAAAATTACCAGAAATGTATTCAACAGATGATATTATTTTTAATATGAGTAGGATTTCGACCTGGAATGAGTTTATCAATACTGGAAATTATAATTTATTAAAACTATGCGTGGAGGACAGGCTTCACACACCCTATAGAATTGAAAGTATCCCTTTTTTAAAAGAAATATCAAAAATTTTATTAGAAAATAATATTTGTTATACACTATCCGGTTCTGGTCCCACTTTATTGATTTATGTAGAAGAAAAAAGAGCATTAAATTTTAATAATGAATTCCATAAATTGGTAAATAACATTTTGGAAAGAAATATAATTAATTATAAATTTATTCCAATTGAAACTTGTGAAACAGGAACAATAATCAAAAATTAAGAGGATTTTTATGAAAATATCAGCCCTAGAGTTATTTAAAGAATTTAAAGATAAAGCGAATCTCACAGTAATTGATGGAGATTCAGAAATTACTCATATATCTCCTATTGAAATCGGTAAGGAGGAAAGTATGGTTTTTTGTGATAATAAAATGTTCTTTAAATTTATAGAATCCAATAAACCCTCCCTTGTTATTACAAACAAAGAACTTGCAGACTCTATTAAACAGTTTGGAATCAAAGCTGTAATACAAACAATAAATGTTGGGGTGGCTCATGCTTTAATCAAACAAAAATACATGGACTATGATATACATAACTCTGAGTGGGGAATTATACACAAATCCGCATTGATTCATGAAACAACTAAAATTCCAGAAGGAACTCAAATTGGACCAAATGTTATCATAGGAAAAAATGTCCATTTGGGAGATAGGGTAATCATTCAGGCAAATACTATAATTGAAGAAGATGTTAAAATTGGAGATGATGTATGGGTTCTCGCCAATTGTGTGATAGGGTATAAAACAGAAATTGGTAATAGAGTAATTATAAAATATGGATCAGTTTTGGGTGGAGAAGGTTTCGGCTTTGTCCCCGATTCCAAAAAAACTTATTACCGCATTCCTCAGACAGGAAAAATAGTGATAGAAGATGATGTTGTCATTGGGAGTAATAATTGTATAGATAGGGCGGCATATAACGAAACTAGAATAAAGCGGGGAACTAAATTTGATAATTTCGTCCACATTGCACACAATGTAACTGTTGGAGAAGATGTAATCCTTACAGCCGGTTGTATTATAGCAGGATCAACTATAATTGGAAATCGAGTAATTATGAGTGGACAGACAGGAGTTTTGGATCATCTTAAGATAGCTGATGATGTAATTTTAGTTCAAAGGGCAGGTGTTATGAGTGATATCAAGCAAGCAGGTATCTATGCAGGGATTCCTCCACAACCTTTGAGTGATTATTTAAAAAATTCCGCTGTAGCGAGAAAACTAACAGACTTAAAGGCACAGGTATCTAATCTAGAAAAGACCGTAAAAAGTCTTCTCTCAAAAGATAAATCTGAATAACAAACCGAAAAACTATTTTTAGTTTGACTGAAATCAAAAGATTGCTAAGATTCAGAAAAATATGCTCCATCTTTACAATATCCTTGAGATCAGGGAATAAGATGTCGAAAATTAAATTTAGAAGTAAAAAAGGATAAATTATGGATTGGGATTACGTTCTACGGGATGCTGTAAAAGATAGTTCAATTAGAGAGCTTCACTTAAAAAAAGTTCCCTCTTTAAAAACTTGTGATGATTGGAAAAAGGTAATTGAAGTTGGTTTAATAGATCATAAGACAAAATATGCCCACTACAAGGGTGGACTGGTAAAATTAGGCGAGAGACTTTACTTTGTAGATGAAAAAGTATTAGATGTTATCGCTCCATTTAGACCCTGGAATTTTAAACAAAAAATAAAAATTATAGATGTTCAAGCTTCTTAGTTTTAAAGCATTTAAATGAACCGTAATACAAAAAGGTTCATTTAATTTTGTTTATCTCATTAACTTAACAATCATATTCAATTTTTCTGCGACTTGTATAACATCTTGTATTTTATTTTTATCTATTAGAATCGCATCTACACCAATTTCTTCCAAAATAATTTTTTTGCCCTTAATCTGTCCCGTTAATAATTCCATCACATGAGCATCACCTGTTCTCACAAGGACACAGTCTTCTGTAATATTGACAATAGGAAGGTTTTTACTCCAATCATCAAAGAGGAATAATAAATTCTGAGCTAATTCTGCTTTGGAGGATTCTCGTAAAAACTGAATAAATAGATTTTGATCATATCCTAAAAGAATACCCTGCTGAAAAGAATCTTTGGTTAATACAAATGTATATACCCTATCATAATCTTTTAACTCTGTAAACACCTTTAACAAATGTATTCCAACCATAGAGCACTTTTCTGGAAAGGCAATAATAGAAAAATCCGGATTGATTGTAATTCCACCTTTTTCGGTAATTCTGGATATTGGCTTATTTTGAAAGTAGTACATTCCTAATTCAGATAATTTGATGAATCTATGGGGATAATCTACTTCCAATAAACCAAAAAGATGTAAGTAAAATATTGAGCTAATTATCTCTTTTCTTAGGTCCAACAAATCATTTTCAAAGTTTTTAATTTTAAAACCGGGTGAAAATACCAGGTTTTCTCTAATCACATTGGCAAAGAGAACTGACAAGCTCACTTTATCCATATCTATGATTATATTTACGATTTTATCGAGTATTGGTTTATCATAAAAAGGTACTTCAATAGCTGTAAATACTTCGGGTGGGTTAAATCTTTTTGTTCTGATTTCATTAACTTCGTGTATTACGAGATTCATCACATCAAATATATCTTTCTTTTGAAAATTTTCCACTTCGCCTGTAAGAATAATATTTTCACCCTTAATATCAACTATACCTAATAATTTTAATATTGGTAGGATTAACTCTATTTGATAGACCTGTCCTTTTTCGGTAAATATCTCTATATCTGGCTTTAATAAATCTTGCTCGGTACGCTTGTTATCAGCTTGTTTAATTTTACCTGACTTAGCAAGACTCAAGCCTTTTCTGGAAATAAAAGATATCATTTTCTTGATATTTAAAAAGAAATCTAATTCATTTTTGGCGATCTTTTCTTGTTTCTGACGGGTTCCTTTTTTAGCTGGTGGAATTAATGTATTATTTTGAAGATAATTAAATATATCTTTGGGAAGGGTAACAATCCTAATAAACTTTTCATCTATGTAATACGTGTCAAATATAATATGTTTTAATAATAATTGGGGAATAACTACATCATATTTTCCACGATTGATATGAATATAATTTCTGAGTACCTCCATTTCCACAACACCTCCGTGTGTAAAAATAAAAAGTATCACATCTCTCTCTATATCATCAATACTATTCAGTAAATTAGATATACCATCATTGGAAGTTGCAATTTTTAAAAATTCTTCCAGGGAATCCGGCTTCTTTGAGCCCACTCCCTTCCACCATTCTGGAGGAATGGCGTTTGGAGTTAATTTAATATGGTTTTTATCTAAGGGGATTTTAAACTTTTCCCCTTTTTGATTTAGATCTAGTTTTATTAGAGAAGCGATCTCATCATAGGCATGGTATTTATCCAGATTGTTTGTAAGACGTTCTCTGTTTTTTCTCTGGTATAATAAATTAAATTTTCTGAGAACATTTAATTCCATCTCCACATTTAAGGGAGGAAGAATCACTTTTCTCACTATCTCCCCCAAAGTATGGACATTCTTATTTTTTAAGATATGACTCAGGATAGTAACCTGAATGGGGGTTAATTTTTCGAGTACACCTTTTAAAAGAAACTCATCTTGAAAGGACTCATATATTTGCGATATAGCCTGTTTTTTATCTTTAGCGTTAAACTTTAGAATATTCCAGGTTGTAGCAATTTTTTTTAATTCAGGGAGATCGAGTTTATTTAGTTCCTGAATTAGTACGTTTTCATTATCCATAATTTTGCAGTTGTAAGAATATAAGTGTCAGAAAACATATTTCAACTCTGCTGTAAACCAAAATACCAATAAAAATATAGCTTACAATCTATATTATCACCAAAAGGTTGTCTTATGGAACTGTTTTCTAATATAAGCCTAGGAATTAGTGGTACCTTAAGAGTAATTAACAGTAGTTTTGTATTTTCTGCCAAAGCTTTACAGGTTATTCTTGATCTCTCTCAAAACAAAAAAGACCCCGAACTACATATTCGGCTTCGAGAAGCATTTGAGGAGCTCGGGGCAACCTACATCAAATTAGGTCAATTTATTGCCTCGGCACCATCACTTTTTCCAAAGGAATATACGATTGAAATGGAAAAATGTTTGGATTCAGTTCGTCCCATACCCTTTGGAGTTATCAGGGAAACTATCGAAAAAGAGCTCGGGGGAAAAATGGAAAACTTTTTCGAGTATGTAGATCCAATCCCCCTCGCTTCTGCCTCTATCTCTCAAGTTCATTCAGCGACTACACGATCCGGACATGATGTTGTAATTAAGGTCCAAAGACCCGACATAGAATCTACCTTAAAAACCGATATGGGTTTGATATATGTGGCGACTTTAATTTTTTCTAAACTTGCTCCAGGTATTACATCTTCGGGATTGACAGATATAGTTAAAGACTTTTATGAAAATATCATTCAGGAAGTTGATTTTATTCAAGAAGCTAAAAATATTAATGATTTTGAAAAATATCTTTTGAGTAGAAATGAATTAAGAGCAAAAGTTCCCCGAGTATTCCATGAATTTTCCACAAAGAAAATTTTAACTATGGAAAGATTGTACGGGATTCCCCTTACAAATTTAAATGATATTAAAAAGTATTCTACAGATCCAAGAGAAACACTAACTACAGCTCTATCAATTTGGTTTGAGTCTTTGGGGAATTCAGATGTATTTCATGCAGATGTTCATGCGGGAAATTTACTTCTTCTTAAGGATGGAAGAATTGGTTTTATAGATTTTGGAATAGTAGGAAGAATTTCTAAGCAGGTATGGCAGGGACTTTTACTTTTTATGCAGGGCATTGGCTCTGAAAATCCTACCCTTATGGCAAAAGGTTTAGTAATGATGGATTCAACATCGAAAGGAATCAATGAAAATAGATTCGCAGATGATTTGAATAGAGTGATTTTAGAGATGAGAACAATTTCTCAGACTATTAAACAAGGCCGGGAAAGTGAACTCGATGAAGCAAGACTAAATAAAGTAATGTTTGACATAGCAGATATAAGTAAACGAAACGGTTTAAAAATACCGAGAGAGTTTGGACTTTTAATAAAACAAATGTTATACTTTGACAGATATGTAAAAATTTTAGCTCCAGAAATGGATCTAATCAAGGATCAAAAACTCTATATCCCCCAATGAAAACTATTTTGGATTTAAAAGTAAACCAACAGGCAACTATTCAAAATATATCTATATCAGCAGGTAAAGAATTTATCAATGATATTATGGATCATGGAGTTTTTCCAGGTTCGTTAATAGTATTATCAGAATTATCCCAATCCTCCGATAAAGTTATTTTTTTATCAGGTGATAATCTAATCTCAATAAGAAAAACAGAAGCTAAATTTATTTATATCGATGAGATTCCAGAATGAATTCTGAATATCGTATTCTTTTGGTTGGAAATCCAAATTGTGGAAAATCAACCCTTTTTAATCATATTACAAACTTAAATCAAAAGACTGGAAATTTTTCTGGAGTCACGGTAGAAAAGAGAAGTAGTATTTTAAATTTTAATAATAAAACTCTCGAGTTAATTGATCTTCCCGGATCTTTTTCTCTGAATGGAATTTCGGAAGATAAAAAAGCACTCACCAGATTTCTCATGAAAAGAGAGAGTAATGATAAGATCCTTTTTATAATGGACTCTGGATTGATTGAAAGGAGTATGCAGTTTTTTCTTCAAATTGCAGATCTGGGTGCAGAAATAATTTTAGTATTAACTATGAAAGATATCTTAGAGAAAAAAAATATAGTCTTAGATATCGAAAAACTCAAAAATGAATTAAACATTAATATTATCTATTTTAATGGAAAAACAAAAGAAGGTCTTGAAGACCTAAAATTATTAATATCAAATCCTATAAACTTTAAAACCCTTTCTAGAAAATGGGAATGGATTACAAAAAAAGAAGACTTTATTAACAAAATAATTTCGACCTTAAATTCAACTAATCCCATTTTTAGTAGATTTGTACTTGAAAATTCACTAAAAAAAGAATCCGGAGAAGTACTACAAAAAGAACTCCCCGGTATTGAATTATTTCCCGGTAAAGTTTCTGAGTTCATATTAAATGAATTTAAAATAAGTAATTTATCCTTTACCTATCAAGATGAATTAATGAGTAAATCTTTTTATATTAAAAAATTAATTGCAAATTGTATTACTAAAAAATCAACAATCAACAATGCATCATTTAATAAAATCGATAAAATTTTACTTCATCCTATCTATGGAGTTGTTATATTTTTATTTCTGATGGGCATAATATTTCAGGGTTTATTTTCATGGTCAGAAATCCCTATGGATTTTATAGAGTGGGGCTTTGAATCACTTTCAAAATTTGCAAAGTCTACACTTCCCGAAGGTCCCTTATCTCTCTTAATTGCAGATGGGATTATTAAAGGTGCGGGATCTGTGATGGTTTTCGTACCACAAATTACCCTTCTTTTCTTTTTTATAGGGATTTTGGAAGAATCAGGATATATGTCAAGAGCATCATTTGTCATGGATAAGTTTATGGGTAAATTCGGTCTTTCAGGAAAATCCTTTATACCTCTTTTATCCTCAGCGGCATGTGCAGTTCCCGCAATCATGGGCTCAAGAACCATCGAAAATAAAAGTGATCGTATGACAACAATACTTATTTCACCTTTAATTACATGCTCGGCAAGATATCCTGTTTATATTTTATTGATAGGTACTATTTTTGATGATAAAATGCTTTGGGGTATATTTAGCTTAAAAGGAATAATGCTATTTTTATTATTTTTTTTGGGAATGATAACAGCACTCATTTTTGCGCTGATATTTAAAAATACATTTTTTAAAAATGAGTCCTCTTATTTTTTAATGGAGATACCCGAATATAGAACTCCATCCCTGAGGCATGTTCTCATAAATGTTTATTTAAAAGTAAAAGCATTTATAGTTAATTCCGGCACAATTATTGTTTATATTTCAATCATTCTCTGGTTTTTAGCAACTTATCCAATTCAGGATAAAGGGAATCAAAATATTATCCTAAACTCTTATGCCGCAGAAATTGGAAAAAAAATGGAGCCAATAATTGAACCCTTGGGTTTTGATTGGAAGATTGGTATTTCATTAATTACATCTTTTGCCGCTCGGGAGGTTATGGTTTCAACACTTGCAATTATTTATGAGGTTGAGTCAGGAGACGAAAATTCAACCGATCTTAAAACATCCATGCAAAATGATATCAACCCTAAGACAGGTAAAAAAGTTTGGTCAACACTTAGCGGTATTTCAGTATTGATATTTTTTGCATATGCCTGTCAATGTATGTCAACCTTAGCAGTTGTTCGTAAAGAAACAAATTCCTATATCTGGCCAATTTTCTTATTTTTCTATATGACAACCCTTGCCTATGTTTCCTCTCTAATAATCTATCAAGTTGGAACCTTTTTAGGTTTTGGATAATTAAAATTTTATAAAATAATTAAAAATTCGATTATTTCTAAAATACATAAAGCAAGAATATACAACAAAATACGCACCTAAGATATCAATTGTATAATGCTCATGAGTAAGTATTAAAAATACAACAGTATTAATATGGTAAAATAAAAATATATAGTACAATAAATCCTTTTTTTTCAAACAAATTAATAGCAAAAAAGTGGATGCTGTATGACCTGAAAAAAATAAGTCCTGAGTTAAAAAAAATACACCTGAATCATTATCCCATAATATTGATAGAGGAAGCCAATGTTTAAATAATAGAGATAACGTGATACCTTCAAATTTTAATTGTATAATTTCTTGAGGTATTTGTGAATATAATGCAAATGGTGGACCTAATGATGTTAAAAAAATAAATATCCCTCTAAAGATACTGACCAAAGAACCAATTAGTAAATAAAGAATAGCTGATTTTTTTCGAAATAGACAGAGATAAAAAATAGAGACGATTAAAAGTATAAACCATACTTGATTATTTACCCAATCAAACTCCCTTCTTGGAGTTACCCATTCATGGAGTCTATCGGGTAAAGATGGTCCCCTCTTTGTCTCTGCAAACAGGGCAAGGGTCTGCATAACAACGTAGGCAAAATAGTGAATTAGGAGAGCATATAAAATTTTTTTATTTGAAATTTTATTAACTATGAAAATTTGTTTTTCCATATTTAGAGTAATCTTTGGAACTTAAAAAATTATGATACCAAATTCTAAAAAACTATTAAAATTTAGCATATTCATACTGTTACTCAATTATCCTTTACCTATATTTACCGAAAAATTTACAAAAATTGAGAAAGAGAAAATAAAGCATACAGGAGAGATCCTATCAGAAAAACAAATAAAATATGGTAAACAATTTTTTCCAAATGGCAAAAAGGGATCGATTAAAATGGATTGTAGTAATACAATTAAATATTTATTCAAAGAGTCTCTAGGAATAACACTCCCCCGTACATCTTTTGAGCAGTATCAAGTTGTCAAAAATGCTGGAAATTTTCAAAGCACTCCTAAAACAGTCGAAGGAAAGATTGACACCCTCATTCTAAGAAAAAAACTTAAAATTGGTGATTTAATGTTTTGGATAAATACACATAATGATATTCCAAAAGAATGGGACCCCCCTATTGGACATGTAATGGTATTTATGGGGAGATCGAAAACTGGAAAACTGACGATGTTTGGAGCAGGAACATTCGGAACTGGAAAAAGAACTCAAAATGGTGGGGTAGATTTTTATCACTTTGACCCCGAAGAAAGCCTGGGTTGTATTAAAGATAATTCAAAAAACTGTATCAAAGAAAGCGAATTTATTGGGTTCGGGAAACCATCATTGGAGTAGAAAATGGATTTAATAGTAGGAATAGAGCAAAATAAACCGGAAGAAGAAATCTTAGGTTCAATTTTATCAGAGATCAAAGAAAAAACTGTAGTCATCAATTACCAAGATAAAGTTGAAGAGTATGTTCGGTCTTCCAAACCCAGTGTAGTTTTGATAGCCATTGATCCAAATGAAAAAGAACACTTAGACTATGTCAGAAGATTGAAAACCCATCCTATTACCAGAGACATCCCCGTTATTGCCCTCTTACAAAAAGACAAAGTTGACCAAAACTTTACCTTGGTCTTCAAAAGAATGGGTTTTCAGGATTATATTGTAAAACCTCTCAAAAAAGTTACCCTAGAATCTAAAATCAACGATGCCCTGAGTTCCCTTAAAGATATCAAACCTAAATCCAGTCGATATGTGGAAATTGAAAGGAAGAATAAAAAATCAATTTTTAGCTTTAACTCTCATCTAACTAGACATGTTCTACCAGAACTCAAAACCCTATTGACTCCTCCCTTTCTAAAGTCCATACAAACAGATTTTGTTGCTATAGATCTTAGAAATGTTCCCGATCTCCCTATGGAAGAAGCTATGATTCTCGAAAAACTTCTTGCCCTATTTGGACAAAAAAAAATCTCCCTGATTGCAGGAAAGCACATGGGGGTTTTGATTGCTTCCACCAATATACAGGATAAAGCAGAAATTTTTATGTCAATGGCTGAATTTGATACTTATGTAGAAAAACAATCCGAGCCATGATCTTTTATCTATTTCTAGATGGGGTCGGCTTTGGGGAGTGCAACCCAGAAAAAAATCCGTTTACGAAGTATTCTTCCAGCTTCTTTTTGCCATTGGGTGGAAATCCATTGCCCGAGAATTCAAAATTAAAGGATGGAGTATATATCAAGACAGATGCCTCTATGGGCATCAAAGGCCTCCCCCAAAGCGCCACAGGCCAGACCTCTCTTTGGACGGGTATAAATACCCCTAAAATTTTAAAAAGGCATGTGAGTGGTTTTCCCACTTTTACCTTAAAAAAAATAATTATCCAACATTCCATTGTAAAAATATTTGAAGATCATGGAAAAAAGGCCGCATTTCTAAATTGTTATAGTCCTGTTTATATGGACAATATGGAAAAGAACTCACGCTACTTATCTGCTTCAACCTTAATTCAACTAGCCGCTTCCCCCAATTTAAAAAACTTAGAGGACTTAAGGGAAGGACGGGGGCTTTTCATGGATATTACACATGAGATATTTAAAGAATTTTCTAAGTCTTTTCTTTCTGAGTCAGACTCATTGAGAAATATTCGTGATCCATTTGAAATGGGAAAAAAAGTCAAAGAAATGGGAAGAGGATACGATTTAATATTATTCGAATATTTTTTAACTGATAAAGTCGGGCACTCAATGGAATGGGATAAGGCAAAGTGGACTATCGAAATAGTAGAAAAATTTATTGATGGCGTTATGGAAACTCTCGATCCTCTCGAAGATCAATTTATCGTAACTTCTGACCATGGAAACCTGGAAGATCTAAGTGAAAAGGTTCATACTACAAATCCCGTTCCCACTTACCTATATGGAAAATATACCGATAGTATGAAATCAAAAATTACCTCCCTTTGTGATATTGTACCTGCCCTTTATGAAGAAGTAGGTATCACAGTTAAACCCGAATTCAAAACAAGCGAGGAGTAAATGAAACAAACTATAGGAGTAATTGGTTTGGGAAATATGGGATATCCAATTTATAAAAAAATTCCTATTGAATTTGATAAAATTGCCTACGATCCATTCACGAATAAAGAAGACGTATTACAAGTAGAAACCTTAGAGGAAGTAATCAAAAAGTCAAATATTTTAATTCTATGCGTGAAGCCTGATAAAATTACATCTATACTCCAAGAAATTAAAATACCAAAAAATATAATTTCCATTGCCGCTGGTATCACATTAAATACCATGAAAGAATTTTCACACAGTGATTCTAACTTACTAAGAATAATGCCCAACCTTCCCTTGCTATCTGAAGAAGGAGTGATAGCCTGCACAGGAAACAAATCCTTATTTGAAATAGCCAAAGTGATATTTAAAGATATGGGATTGGTAGTTGAGCTCGCCAATGAAAATGAGATAGATATAATAACAGCCCTCTCCGGTTCTGGACCGGCTTATGTTTTTACTTTTATTCATGCTCTAGCGGAAGGAGGCTTAAAATGTGGTCTATCCTATTCACAGTCTTTAAAAATAGCCATTCAAACAGTCAAAGGGAGTGCTATCTTTCTTGAAAATGAACTGAAAGCAAATTCCAATACTCACCCCTATCAGTTGAGAAACAAAGTCACCTCACCCGGGGGAACTACTATATATGGTTTAGACAAATTAGAAGAAGGAAGATTCAATTATACTGTTATTGATTCTGTAAGTTCGGCTTATTTGAGGGCAAAAGAATTAGGAAAGGATAAAAAAGACTAGCGCGGACAGGATTCGAACCTGTGGCCTTTGGGTTATGAGCCCAACGAGCTACCAGCTGCTCCACCGCGCGTCGTATTTACCAATTTAATTAAGAAACTAATGGGGTCAACCTTTCCTTTGAATGATTCCTTTCAAATAAAAAAAATATTGTTGCCCAAGTATCGATACTAATAGTATGTTATAAAACTTAAAGGTAATAAATCATGCTTAAGAAAATTGATGAACTCAGTAGTGATATCTTTGAACATTACGAGAAAAAGATATATGATCAAAAACAATTAATCGAGATCAGTAAGGCTCTCAATTCAACTTTAGATTATAATGCACTTATAGATTCTATACTAAATACTTGTTTAGCTCAAATGCACACACTCAATGCGGCAGTATACTTAGCCCCTGATGTTGATGCACCTTATTTTACAATTGACTCTAGTTTTAAAGGCTTTGATTTCTCTGAAAAAGAAATTAAAACTCAGATATTAATTGATTCACCCTTCATTCAATATTTTGAAGAAAAACCCAAAGCGATAGCCCTTAAAGCCTTAGAAAAAATCGGCAATATGCAAAATGATGATTATTTCAAAATGTTTAAAGCTCAGGGTGTTGAGGTAATTTCTCCCTTAAGTGCAAAAGGAAAAGTCAGTGGTGTCTTGATTTTAGGGGAAAAAATGAACACTGACGTTTATGCAGAAGAAGAAAAGGATTTTTTGACTAACTTAACTTCCCTTGCGGCAATTGCCGTTCAAAATGCCCGTCTCTATGAATTAGCAACCGTAGATATGATGACTCAATTGAAAGTTCATCATTATTTCCAGAGTAAGTTAAGAGAAGAAATGGAAAAATGCCGTAAAAAAGGAACTAAGCTAGCCCTACTCTTCACTGATGTTGACAAATTTAAAGTCTTCAATGATACATATGGTCACCAAGCGGGTGATGTGGTTCTTATAGAAGTTGCCAGAAAAGTAATGGAATGTTGCCGCAAAAATGATATCGCCGCTAGATATGGTGGAGAAGAGTTTTGCGTAGTTATGCCTGGCGCAAATGTTGATGATGGATATGAAATGGGAGAAAAAATTCGAAAAGCCATTGAATCTCACCGTGTTATAAACCCAAATACAGGGGAAGAACTTAAAGTCACTATAAGCGTAGGTGTTACAGAGTATCATCCTCTTGATAAACATAATAAAGAATTGATTGAAAGATCAGACCAGGCTCTTTACAAAGCAAAACATGGGGGAAGAAATCAAACAGTTACTAATCCCCGAAAAGATTAATATCACAAATAAACTATAAATATGAGTATATTTTATTATACTCATACAAATTATTAAATTGAGTTATAATTACATAAAATTATTTAGCAGTCTATTTTTTCTATTTGTAATACATAATTGTAAGACGATTGAAAAAAGAGGCTGGAGTGATCATTCAGTATATATAGAATTCAAAAGTAATCAACCCATTATAGAGTTATTAACATATCCGAGTGAAAAAAACTATGCTCCTCCCGTAAAACTTAGATTTTTACTGGATACTGGATCCAATCTGTCATTTATAAGAAAAGAATTTATTCCCATAAAAAAAGCTCCTGAAAAATATATCTCTTATACAATCAGTGGCTCTTCTGAAATAAACATCCATAAAATAAGTTTAGAACTTGATACTACCTCTGGTGAAAAAATTGCCTCCGATCAACTTTTTCATGTAATTGACTTCAAAAGAGATTTCCCTTTTGAAGGAATCTTAGGTACTGACTTTCTTCAAAAATATACTATGTTATACAATATTCCTGAAGGATTGTATGTTTTTCAGAATATGCCAAAAGATCTAGAGAAGGGATTTACATCAATAAATGTACTACCAGAAATTAAAACCCATCTTGTAATACCTGTAGAATTAGAGAAAACTTTATTGTACTTTTTAATTGATACTGGCGCTGAAATTTCTTATTTAGATGAAGATATAATTAAAAAATTAAATTTAGATTCAATCTCTACTCGAAAATATACAAATTTTACAGGGGATATTCGAGAATCTAACACATATATTATTCCTAACCTTTGCTTAAAGGAAAAGTTATGCTCACAAAATATTGAACTTCTCTCTAACCAAAACATGAGACATTTCTTGGGGCAGAACTCAGTCAAAGTCTCAGGTTTATTTGGAGTAAATTGGCTAAAAAACTATTACTTGCTAATAAGATACCCCGATAGGAAAGTATTTTTAAAAAGCAAAAGGATTTAGCCATGAAAGAAAAGATAATCGTAGCGATGAGTGGTGGGGTTGACAGTGCAGTCACGGCAGGCTTACTCCTGGAAGAAGGCTATGATGTTATTGGTGTAAATCTCAAAACTTGGGAATATGAAGCCCCCTCCTGCGAACCAACAAAAAAATCCTGTTGTTCCCCTGAAGATATCAAAGATGCTAGGGATGTCGGCTTAAGTTTCAATATTCCATTTTATGTAATTAGAATGGACAATGTCTTTGGTGAAAAAGTGATACAAAGATTTATTGATGACTATAAGTCAGGAAGAACTCCTAACCCTTGCGTTGAATGTAATACATTTGTGAAATTTGGAGCCCTCTTCGAAAAAGCCAAAGCCTTATCTATTGAAAAAATAGCCACGGGACACTATGCAAATATTGAAAAAGTGGGAGAGAGATACGCAATTGCAAACGGTTTGGATTCAAAAAAAAATCAGGCATATTATTTATATGGTCTTTCCCAAGAAAATTTAAAAAATACTATCTTTCCCCTCGGAAATCTTGAAAAACCTAGAGTGCGGGAATTGGCTAGAAAATTCGGATTGGTTGTGGCAGATAAACCCGAATCCCAAGAAATATGCTTTATTCCTGAAAATGATTATAGAAAATTCTTAGTAAAGAAAAACATCACCTTCACTCCCGGCTTTTTTAAATTAAAAAATGGAGCTATTGTCGGAAAACATTCTGGAAAAGAAAACTTTACGATAGGGCAACGAAAAGGATTAGGAATTTCTTGGAAGACTCCCCTATATGTTATTTCCATTGAGGATGATGGAACGGTAGTTTTGGGAACAGATGAAGAAACATTTATTTCTGAATTTATTGTGGAATATCCAAATTTTCAAGGCAAAACTATGGAAAATGGGGATTCAATTCGAGCAAGAGTTCAAGTTCGCTACAGACATACCCCAATTTTGTGCGAAGTAGAGCTCCAGAATGAGATCCTCAAAGTCAAGCCCCTGGAGTCTGTTCAAAGTGTGACACCCGGCCAGTCTGCAGTCTTCTATGATCTACAAAAAGATTATATTTTATTTGGTGGGATTATCCAAAAAGGATCTATAAAAAATACAACAGACTCTATATGTGACATAAATATTTTCTCAACTGTTTCTAATCCTGTTCGATAAAAGTAATATAGCACGAGGTTTTCTTGTTAAATAGAATCAAAGATAAAACTATCCTCATTATTGGTGGGGGGCTACTGCAATGCCCTATTATTGAAACCGCTCGATCTATGAGATTAAAAACTCTGGTCGCCGACATGAATCCGACCTCCCCCGGTTTTGAATTTGCCCATGATAAAATCATTATGAGTACAAAAGATATTGAAGGTATGGTCAGAGAAGCAAAAAAGTACGCAGATAAAGAGCCGATTCATGCTGTTATCACTGCTGGTACCGATGCTAGTATGACAGTTGCAGCAGTAGCAAATGCTCTAGGTCTCCCTGGGATTAGATTTAAGGATGCAGAAGCCGCTTCCAATAAAATAAAAATGCGAAAAAGACTGAAAGAGTTCAATGTGCCCATTCCTCAATTTGCGGCTGTTTGGAATATTCAGGATGCTAGGGATGCCCTTGATTTTCTTAGTTTTCCCTTAGTGATGAAGCCAGCAGACAACATGGGTGCTAGAGGAGTTATTAAAGTCAATAATAGAGAAGAGCTACAATTAGCCTTTAAGCATGCCAAAAAGTATTCTCCCACGGGAGAAATGATTCTAGAGGAATACATGGAAGGTCCGGAGGTTAGCGTTGATGCCTTAACCTGGAATGGGAACTTTCGTATTACAGGACTTGCTGATAGAATAATAGAAAGAGAACCTTTCTTTATTGAAGTCGGGCATAATATGCCCTCCTCTCTGCCCGATGAAACAAAAAAAGAAATTGAGCGGATTATGTTTTTAGGAATGAAGGCATTGGGTATCACGATTGGAGCCGGAAAGGGAGATATTAAAGTTACTCCTCAGGGTGTAAAAATTGGTGAAATTGCCGCAAGATTGAGTGGAGGATATATGTCTGCTTATACGTTTCCACTTTCTACGGGAATCAATCTAAATAGAGCGGCAGTATTAATAGCTTTAGGTGAAGAACCCGATGACTTAGAAGAAAAATTTAATAAAGTTTCTATTGAAAGAGCTTTTCTCGCTAGCCCGGGCAAATTAGTTTCCATTACAGGCATAGAAGAAGCAGAAGACATCGATGGAGTCAATGAAATATTTATTCAAAGTAAAGTGGGAGATATCATCAGTGATCCTACAAATAATATAGAAAAATCAGGCCATGTAATCATAACTTGCAACACTTTAAGAGAGAGTGAAGAAATATTTGAAAAAGTCAAAAATACAATACGATTTGAAACTGATTCGTACTACTCACTCAATGAAAAGATAATAAGTCAGACTGCAAGGCAAAAATTTGGAAAAGAAATTTGTTGGGTTTGTAAAATTTGCGACGGAACTGATTGTGCTTCTGGTGTTCCGGGCATGGGGGGAGTTGGGAAAATGGAAACTTTTCAGGATAACTCACGATCCCTAAAAGAATACTCAATACTTCCCCGCTATATTAGAGAAAATGTAACACCTAAAACAAATTATAACTTCCTGGGAAGAGAATTATCAATACCTATAATGTCTGCTCCTATGACAGGTGCTACCACGAATATGAATAATGCGATAGATGAGTCACAATATTCATCTATTGTAGTACAGGGTTCATTAGAGTCAGGAACACTAGGATGGCTTGGAGATGGAGCAACTCCAGATAAATATCTGTCTATGCTAAGTGTTCTAAAGAAATTTGAAGGAAATGGTGTTTTGATTTGTAAGCCTAGAGCAGATGAGGGTCTCTTAAAAGAGAGATTCCAGGAAGCCGAGAAACAGGGTATTTTAGCTTTAGGAATGGACATTGATGCCTTTAATTTTAAGACATTAGTTCAAAAAAATCAACAAGGACCAAGTCGAAATATAAATGACTTAGAAAGAATTAGAAGTTATACAAAACTACCATTTATTATCAAAGGAATTATGACTCCCGAGGATGCAGAATTGGCACTTTCCATTGGAGCTAGTGCCATAGTTGTGTCAAATCATGGGGGACGAGTAATGGACGAAATGCCAGGCACTGCGAGGGTTTTACCAAAAATAGTGGAAAAGATATACAAGAGAATACCTGTACTAGTCGATGGTGGAATAAGAACTGGAATGGATGTTTTTAAAATGATCAGTTTGGGAGCAGATGCAGTTTTAATCGGAAGACCTATTTCAATTTATGCAGTTGGTGGTGATGTTGCAGGTGTTAAATTTTTATATAATCAGTTTACCAATGAATTAAAAAATACGATGAATATTACAGGTGCTGAATACATTCATCAAATCAATAAAGATATGATCTTAAAGAAATAGGAAAAAATGCTAAATAAAGACGCTTTAATTCAAGATAAGGAAGTAATTAAAAAAAATTTTGAATCTAATTATACAAATATTCCTGTCTTTATGGTATACAATGGTAAACAATTCCCTGTAAAAGTAATTAGTATAAATAATGATACATTCATAATAAGAAGTGTTGGAAGATCAGATTCTGAAGAAAGAATTATTAGTTTTACAAATGATGATAAATTATATAAATTTACCTTTAAATTTTTAGGAACAAATGGAAATTTTGAAATACTCCAACCTGTTGCATTAAAAATCCTCCCTGCGGCAAGGCTCTTATCTAGAATCCAATCAAATAAACTCTATATAACTAACATATCTAATCAGTCTGACATAGCTAAATCATTAGTTTCGGATTCAGTTAGAATTAATACTATTCTCAAAGGCTTTAGTTCTAAAGTTAAAGATAAAATTTCAACTTTAGAACTATTTATTCATGAACGGGTTGATGTAAGACTTAAATTACTCAATGATCATGAAAAAATAATATTCATACCTGATAAATCAAATGCAGAATGTGTTCCCAAAGATTGTGTAACGTATGTTGACTATATGAATCAACTAAGGAATGCGAAAGGAAATGAAAAAATAGTATCTGAAATAACATTACCAATGAAATTCAGGAATATTTTTACATTCGGTTATCTCACTGCTCAGAATGAGATTCCAATGGATGAAGGGTTTTTAAAGATAATAAATGCATTATCTTCTAATATAAAAAAAGAGATTTTCTCAAAACCTATAATAAACGAATCTAAAGAAGCTAGTTTAATATTAGACATAAACTCGGAAGGATTTAGTATATTCCATAGCAACTTTGCAAATTTTGGAAAGCTATTTTCTATTGGAGCCATAATCATTTTTGAGCTTTGTGCCTCCGCAGAAGAAAAGATTACATGCAGGGCTAGTATTCGATATATTAAGCCCACTGAGAAACAATTTAGAATTGGGTGTCAGTTTTTTACAACTTCTGAAGAAGAATCTAAAGACTTAATTAATTATATCAAAAAACACATTCCTAATTTAGAAATAAAAGAAAAATTGGTAGAGGCAGAGAAAAGTGATGCTAAACCAACTGTCTCCCCGGGTAAATAAGTAATTTTCTATATAACTGAGTTCATTTTTAGATTTTCCTCCTTGACTAATTCACTCATTTCCTGTTTTTACATACTATAATCTAATAATAGAGGTAATCTATGGAAAAAGAAATTAAAGATGCATTAAACTTTATGATCGGAGCGGCATCAAGCGTAAAAACCGAATCAGAAAAGATATTTACTCAAATTGAAAGCAGACTAAAAGACCTTTCAGAAAAAGGTGCGGCAGATCAGAGTGAAATTTCAAATAATATACGTAAATACACAGAAGAAGCATTTAAAGAGATAGATAAGTTACTCACTGAAGCTAGAACTAGATTTGAAGAAGTTAAAGCTAAAGCAGATGAAGCATTAAACAACCAAGAAAAAAAATAATAATTACACTAAAAACCCCTTAGGGGGTTTTTAGAAATTTCCAAAAGCCTCTTGTATATATCTTCCTTTAAATCAATAGACAATCTAAATAATAATCTATCTAATATACTTAACTCTGTAGCTTCTTCAAATTCAAAAGATGTTTGGTTTAGTAAAATCCCTTTTTTAAATTTATAATTTAACAATTCTAAGAATAAATCTTTCTCTTCAAACAAAACTTTTTTTATGTCATACCCACAGGAATTAAAAAACTCTAGGATTAAACTTAAAGTTATATGATCTGAAAAAATATTAGAGTATTCATAATAAGAATCTATTTTAAGTTCTTCGATTAAATTTTCAATGAGATCTATATCTTTTCTCTCTTTATTTTTACACTCATAACCCTGACAAATACTTGATCCATAAAATGAAAAATTCTGACTCAAAGGATCACCAGTAATAGATGGATGAATCATGCATCCAATTTTCTTATTTTCAATAAATCCTAAGAATGGGCATACATATGTAGTATCATCTTTACGTAGTACATATGATTCTTCAATTTCTCTTTTTTTTCTATATTCTGCAATAGTCCATTTATTTTTAAAATCAACATCTGATTTAAATTGAGAAGTTCTAAGATTTAATAAATCATTTATTTCTTCTTTATTCAAATCTAAATTAAAAATACCACAACAAGCACCACATGAAGTATTTTTAGATTGGCATAGAGACATTTTAGGTAGTTATATATGTGGGAAAATTAGATAGAGTTAAGTTATAAGAATGGATCATATTTTCAGAATTATCAGGAACTAAACCATTCAATGATAAAAAACTTTTTTTTAATTTATGAAAAAGTACAACCTTTCCATTAAATTCATTTTTAATTTTTAAAAGACTTTCATCCATAGATTCTAACTGTAATTCAATAGGATCTATACCATCCATTATATAAAAATATTTAGAATTAATTGGAAAGTAGTACAAATGAATATTCTGAAACTCATTTAATTCCATCAGTATATTTTCATAATAATATTGAAATGTAACTAGATAACCCTGAACTATTTCTTCTTGTAAATCTTGCTTAGAAAAGAGTTCCATCCAGTTAACCATTTTAAAAATCATATCTCGATGAGTAGAAAGAATTCCCATAATAGTATCTAGAATCATTGAAATTTCTAATTTTTTAAAATTACTCATACATAAAAAAATATTTTCCCACCATTTTTGGAGTGAGACTTTAGATTCAAAACTTACTTTTCCTAGTGATTTATGTGTATGATCACTAAAAATAATAATTCCTATAATTTTTGAAAACTCTTCAAAAGATTGCAGTATCATTTTATACAATACTTTAGCACTTTCATTCATCTGATCTTTCATGCTAAAATTTATATATGTTCGAGAAATATTAATGGGAAAATGTTTTTTAATAAGATTTAAATTTATAACTTTTGCACTGGATTCTTTTTTTGTGGTAAGTAAAATATTGATCGGTGAACCATGCAATGAGTAATTCGCCCATGTAATATCCCATGATTCATAGTTTCTTCTTGCAAACTCTCTAGACTGAAATAATGACTCCCCTAATGACATACCTTTAAAAATATTTAGGTAAAATCTCTTTGTAAAATCTAATGTTTTTTTATTGTCTGATACTTCCCAATTTGTTCCTATAAATGAATTTATCCCAGAAGAAAGAAATGATCCTGCAAAATAATTCATGATAGAACTATTTATATTTGTATCAATTGACTTGGAAGATTGACATGAATTACTAAATACAAGATTAGCCGCAAATCCACTATTTACAATTTCCCTTGCCTTTAAAACTTTATTGCCAGATAACAACCAACCATTTTCCATTGGCTCATCAGAAAAAAATAAATGCCCTGCATAGTGTATTATATTTTTTCCTTTGATATGACTCAATAATTTTAGCTTTGTAATTTGGCTTCCAGATAAATACTGAAGTTCTAATAAATTTTGTGATACTTTTTCTGAAAGAATTTTAAATAATTCTTCACCTTCTCTTTGAGCCCACTCTAAGTCTTCAGTAGGATCTGCAATTATAAGCATTTTTATTTTTTTAGATTCCTCTATTTTTAAATTTCCGGTACTCCCTTTTACAGTTTTTCCAATGCAAAACTTATCCCCTAAAAACTGATGTCCGTCGTACAACATTTCCCAAGGGATATCTTTCAAGCCTAAATCTAAATTTAAATGTAGATATCTTTCACTGGTAAATCTCAATGCACGAGAAATTTCATCGGGAAAAAACTGATCAAAAAAAGTCTCTCCCAACGATTTGAGTTCACCTAATAAATCAGGAAATTTAGTATTTTTATTATCTAAAGTTCTGGAAATTCTTGCAATATTTTCAATTTCTTTTATGTATTCATTTATTAAATCAGAGTCAATTATAGATTGAATATGAGATGTAGAAACTGATGAAGTTGTATTCAATATATTAAATACATTAACATTTCCTACTCTATCTATAAATATATCTAGCATATTTAAATCATTTCATCAGTAAGTATTGTAATACAAATTAGTTTTGAAAAATCAGAACCATTTAACTCCACAGAATAATCTCCAGCTTTTAAACCAGAAAATGAAACAACAGCTGAGTTATCAATTTTTTTAGAATAAATAAATCTGTTATTCTTTTTTAGATTAACTTGATTATAATTAAAAGGATTGTTTTTAAAATCAATAGAAAGATAGGCCTCTTTTTCATTTTCACGCATTACATTATAAACTAAATCTAACCCTTTATTAGAATTTTCTCTGATTGATATATAAGTGGGAGATTCTCCTCCTCTTACACTGGGTAAGACATTTCTTTGAATATTTATATTAGATTCTAAAAATGCTGTGTGCAAGAGCCTAGCTCCTTCCTTAAAAATTCTAACTACAATTGTATCACTATGGTTTTCTTTTTTATTATTTAGATTGAGATTTATATAATTTTTTAAAAAATCAGGAAGAGGTTTTTTTTCTAATTTTTGTGATAATAATTCATATTTATCACTTTCAATTTGGCTTGAAAACTCATTGGAAATTTTATCTGACTCTGAAAGTAAGCTCTCATCTATCTCATATTTTATAATTGATGTAATTATTATCTCTTTTTCTAGCAAACTCTCAAGACAGTTATCGCAATGAAGTGAATTTTCATTTAATTCAAAGTCTTCCTCAAAATGATTCTGGTTATGACCACAGGGGATATTCTCTTTTCCTATTTCTTTCATCAGTATTTCCTTAGAAAATTTAGACTAAAAAATAATATTTTATTTATCACTATTTTTTAATAATATTTCAATTTTTTCAATTATTCTGGTCAACGCAAGGCTGATAGCCATCTCTTTCATGGGAAGAAGCTCTGATATGATCTTAAATGGTGTTCTTATTGGAAAATGAGATTTTCCTCTTTTTTCCAATAATTTTCTTCTTTGCTCTCTTTTCTTATGTATTGATTCTTCTAATTTATGTTTTCCCGGAAGATTATCCTGAAATATTTTTACTTCTCCATTTTTTTTAATAAATTCTAATTCCTGAATTTGGGTAAAAATATAGGTTAATTTAGACTCTTCTTCTATCAATTCCGAGTCCCTATCTACTAAGTATTCTCTAATTGAAAATATTTTTTGCCTTAATTCTTCTTGGGTTAAACTCGAGACCCGGAGTAAATATTCTATCTCCTCCCCATTTAAATTTAAATAGTAGATATAAGCTAATTTAAACAATACCCTACTCTCAATTTTTAAAGAGGAAACTACTGTATTAAAATCCTGAGTAATTTCTGTTTGTGTGTGTATTTTTTCAAAATATTCATCGGATTCCGACTCGATGGAAAAATATTCCTGTCCATCCTTGTTTACTTTGTAACTTTTTGTTGTTTTTACTTCTTTTTGTCCTTTCTTCCAATCAATAAGCATATTCCGAAGAACAGCAAAAAACCATGTTTTAAAACTAGATTTTTGATTGAACTGACTAAACTTCCTTCCATCTTTTAGTCTTTCAAAGGTATAAATAAAATAATCTCCAGCCTCGTCCTCTGTCATATGAAATATTCGGATGGGAAAGTTATAGATTTCTACTGAATACTTTTCAAAAAAATAATTTAAGGACTCTGCATCTCCTTTTCCACAAGAAGTAACTATTTCATTGATATTTTTTTCGGAAAAAATTGACATAAGATGTATGGATGTAAATATAAATTAATCTCTATAATTAAAATAGACTAAATCTATTAAATAATAAAAAAAGAAATGAACCTAAAACTAATTTTCAGAAAACTACAATCCTTTAAACATAAAAAAAATAATCTCATTTATAATTTTTTAATTATTTTACTTATTGGCTCCCCACTTTATTATTTAAACTCCGAAACCCTAGACTTTAATTGGCCGATTCTAACTGACTCTCTCTCCAACAGATTAACTTCATTATTTGGTGAATCAAGAGGTGATCACTTTCACAATGGAGTAGATATATCATCGGATAATGAAAATATACTGAGTATTGGTTCCGGCACAATCGTATATTCTCGGTATATGAGCGATAACCCCTTCTCGGGAGAATTTGGAAGTGGAAATTGCATTTGGATCAATCATGGGAATGGAATGCTTTCTGCTTATTACCACCTAAAGGAAGGTAGAGAGGATGATTTTCTAAACAGGAGAATTATCAAAAAAGGGGATGTTATCGGAAAAACTGGTAATACAGGACACTCCAGTGGATCTCACTTACATTTTATTATAGCCAAAGAAAATGGAAGACGAATTATTAATCCACTTACGATTTTATCAAAAGTGGAAGATTCAAAGCCTCCTTTTATTGGTAGTCTTATTCTTACCAATGGAGAAAATTATACATATATAAATGATGGTGAAAATATAAATATCTCAAGAGAATTTCCTATTACTATCAATATACATGATACAGGTGAAAAATCTGGCCAAAAAAGGGGTGTTCACATAGTTGAATTTTCAGTAAATAATAAGGTCATAAAAAAAAGTAAATTTGATTCTATTTCTTTAGAGGGTCAGTATTGGACTAATGAAACAGGCTTAAGATTTGATGACTTATATTATAAAGGGAATTACTATATTGGGGATTTAAATTTTAGATCGGGTCAAAATAATATTGAGGTTAGAGCTGAAGATTTTAATGGAAACCAAAGTATAAAATATTTTACTTTCAATGTAAACAGAATAAAATAAAAGTTTAGCCTGTTAGTTTTTTTAATTCTTCGCCTATTGTATAATAAATATTACTAGTTCCAACCATCTCGGATAGTTTTTGAAACATTTCTTTATTCAATTCAACGTTATAATGAGAATGTGCTCTTATTACCCTTTTTGTACTACTTCCATTTATGATATGAAAATATACATTTGAAGAACCTTTAAAAGATGTCAGTACACTATAAAGTTTGTTTATAATTGAAATATCATTAAACTCATTTGTACTTATTTTTATATGAAGGGATTTTTCTAGTTTTTTATCAAGATTCTCATCATCCAAAACTTCTACTGTATTTACTAAGATTTGTCCTCGTAAATCAGTCTCTCCGATTTCAACCTTGTCCAAAATCCCTTTTATAAATACAGCCTGGTCTTCTTTTATTAAATCTTTAAATTTTGCATAATTTTTTGGAAACAAAGTGCAATCAATTTCTCCAGAATAGTCTTCTAATTTAAAGTTTACGAACTCCTCATTTTTTTTCGTAAACTTAACTTCAGGTTTGGTGATTAAACCGCAAATTTCAATCTTAGCACCGGAGGATAGACCATCCGCTTTTTCTATTGTAAAGGAGGATAAGGTTTTTAATTTTTTTGCATACTTATCAAGAGGATGCCCGGAAAGGAAAAGTCCTAAAATTAACTTTTCTCTTCTTAATTTTTCATCTATAGACCATTCTTCTGCATCCTTTGGTAATTGCAGATGATTAAACTTTGAACTCCCTGCCCCTAAAAATAAATCTCCCTGTCCTTCAAGAGCTCTAGTTTTTTCTCTTACACTAAAATTTATGAGAGTATCTAAGGATTCAAATAAACATTTTCTAGTATAACCAAAAGAGTCTAAGGCTCCTGCCTGTATCAAGGCATCTAGAACTTTTTTGTTTAAAAAGTGAGTATCTACATTCAACAGAAAAGAAGTAATATCTTTAAAACCGTTTACTTTATTTCTTCCATCAATGATAGCTGTTGCCGCTAGATTTCCCACTCCTTTTAAGGCTGAAATACCAAAGCGAATTGTATTATTCTCTGGAATACTAAAAACTGCCATCGACTCATTTACATCCGGATTGAGAATTTTAATTCCCATCTCCCTAGAATTATTAATAAATTTTACAATTTTAGAAGTATCATCAATCACACTTTCCATGAGGGCTGTCATATACTCAGTGGGATAATTTGCTTTAAAATATGCAGTTTGATATGTAATTAATGCATATGCTACCGAGTGTGATTTATTAAAACCATATCCCCCAAATTTCTCCAAGAGATCAAATAACTCTTTTGCCCATTTTTCTTCATGACCATTCTTTACAGCACCATCAATAAATTTTTTCCGTAGAGGATCCATAAGATCAGCTTTTTTCTTAGCCATAGCCTTTCTTAATTGATCCGATTCTCCCATAGTAAAATTTCCAACAATACGGGATATACTCATGACCTGCTCTTGGTATACTGTAACACCGTAAGTCTCTTTTAAAATGGGCTCACATGATGGATGGGGATAAACTACTTTTAATTTACCACTCTTTCTATCCAAATAATCCGAAAGCATACCCGAATCCATAGGGCCCGGTCTATAAAGAGCTATTAAAGCAACTATTTCTTCAAAACTACTTACTTGTGATCTTGCAACTAAATCTGTCATACCGTTTGACTCAAGCTGAAAAATACCGAGGGTATTAGCTTTTCGTAGCACAGAAAAAGTATTTGAATCATCTAAAGGAATTTCATCAGGATTTATTTTAATATTATGCCGGGTTTCAATTATTTTTATAGCAGTATCTAGAGTAGTTAAATTTTGTAATCCTAAAATATCCATTTTAATAAGCCCTATACTTTCTAACTGATCTTTGTCATACTGTGTTACAATAGATCTATTAGATTTTCCTTTCTCTGCTACTGTAGAAAGAGGGACAATTGTTTCTAATGGTTCTGGGGAAATAACAACTCCTGCGGCGTGTCTTCCGGGTTGCCTGTAGTTTCCTTCTAATTTTGATGCAATTATAAATAATTTTTTATTGGTTTCATTTCTATCTCTAATTGATTTTAATTCATTAGACATTTCTAAAGCTTCTTCAATAGTATCAAACTTTGGAGGAAAGGCTTTTGTTATTTCATTGGATTCTTGAAAACTGATATTGAGAACCCTTGCAACATCTTTCAAAGATGCTTTTGCAGCCATTGAGTTAAAGGTAATAATCTGACCTACCTTATTTTCACCATATTTTTCTTTGATATAATTGATAACTTCTTCTCTTTTCTCAACACAAAAATCGGTATCAACATCAGGCATATCCTTTCTGTCAGGATTTAAAAATCGTTCAAACAGAAGTCCGTATCTCAAGGGTTCAACATTTGTAATACCAATTGCATAAGCTACAATAGAACCAGCGGCGGATCCTCTTCCCGGTCCGACCGGAATTCCTGATTTTTTGGCAAAATTTATATAGTCCTGTACAATCAGAAAATATCCAGAAAAACGCATATTTTTAATTGTATTCATCTCAAAATCAACCCGTTTCCGAATTTCTTCTGTTATCATTTTATATTTAACTTTTATCCCCTCTTCTACTAATTTAGATAGATAGGAATCGGAGTCATATCCTTCAGGCACTTTAAACTCAGGCAATAGATGATTTCCAAAGTTCAGCTTTAAATCACATTTATCCCTTATGTTCAGAGTATTTTGAAATGCCTCGGGTATCTCGGGAAAAATTGAAGCCATTTCTTCGGGTGTTTTTACATAAAATTCCGAATTAAAACCAAATCGCATTTCATCATTTATTTTTTTTTGTGTTCCAATTCTTAATAGAATATCCTGTGCGGACTGATCTTCTTTGTGTAAAAAATGAGAATCATTTGTAAGAACAAGTGGTATTCCCTGCGATTTAGAGAATTCATAAAGTTTTTTAGCAACTATCTGTTGCTCTTTGATTCCATGATTTTGTATTTCAAGATAAAAATCTTCTTTGTTGAAAATTTCATTTAATTGATTAGCGAGTCCAATAGATGCTGAATCATTCCCTTCAATAATTTTTCTTTGAACTTCCCCTGCCAGACAAGCTGTAAGACAAATTAAACCTTCACTATTTCGGGATAATAAATCATAATCAATTCGAGGCTTTTTATAGAATCCCTCTGTGAAAGATCTTGATGACAGGCGAATTAAATTATGATATCCTATATCATTTTTTGCTAATAAAATTAAATGGTATGCATTTCCATCAGGAATGGTGTCTAATTCTTTTTCCTCTGATCTGTTTCTTGAAACATAGAACTCAGAACCAATGATAGGTTTTATTCCATGTTTTTCGGCTTCTTTGTAAAACTCAATTGCTCCATACATATTTCCATGATCCGTAATTGCGACAGAACTCATTCCCGATTGCTTGACATACTTCATCAAATCGGGAATTCGTATTGCCCCATCCAACATGGAATAAGTGGTATGTAAGTGTAAGTGGGTAAAATCCTTAGGGAGCAAGTGACATAATCCTATTTCTCTATAAAACTTATAATCAGAATGAAAACAAGATATTTTTTATCAATTTTACTTTGGTATTTATTAAAAAATATCTTCTGAATCAACTTCTTCCATTATGTTTTGAGGCTCAGAAGTTTTGGAAATTGCAACAGACGAATTTGAATCCTCTTGGCCTTTTTCCATTCTACTCCCTAATAATTGGACATTTTCAGTTCGAATCTTTACTTTAGAGGCTTTTTTACCATCTTGGGTATCCCAGGTTTCTTGGACCAATCTGCCTTCTACAAGGATTTGTTTCCCTTTGGAAGCATATTCTTTTATGATTTCTGCAAGTTTACCCCAGGCTACGCATTCAAAATAGTGGGTTTCATCCTTTTTGACTCCATTGACAACATAAGTCCGGTTATTTGCGATACTAAAATTCACAAGCGAACTCCCTTCCCCGACTATTTTATATTCAGGGTCTCTAGTTAATCTCCCAATCAAAATAACTGAATTTAGATCTGTAGCCATACATTTACTTCCTTAAATAATTTCTTTAAATCTTTTCAAACTCTTTCCTCTATTATATCAAGGGATAGGACTAAATTTCAAATTAAATTAAAAAAAATGGGAGGTTTTAAATATTAAAAGAGAGTAATTACTAAAATTTATTGTGGTTTCAGGCAAACAATCAGCGGATAAAAAAGAAAAGAAATCTTATCCGCAATTTAGTTTATTTTAGTATTTTAAAGATTTTGCTACATTAGAGTTGTTTTCTTTTACTCTTTTTACCAATCTTATATCATTAAAATCATATATTTTTGTATACATATCATGAAAATAACGAACATGTTTAAAGAAATTTTCTCTTTTAAATTCATTCCTTATAGGATTACTCTTGGTATTGTCAACCTGAGATAATTTGTATTTTCCATAGGAAAATTCAGAAGATTTTTCTTGGTCAAAATTATCGGGTAAATCATCGTACTGGGCTACAATTATGATTTTATCATTGTGATCTCCAATGGCAAGCGGATCTTCATCAATAATCTCAACCATTTGCTTGTCTAGGTACAAGAGATCATTTGAAATGGAACGTAACTTGACTTTTGTTAACTTTCTGGGAGGGGCTGTTCTTGGGTTGGGATCTCCGCCTTCTGAGTCAAAGAATAGAGTCATTGACTTAGCTTTAGCTCCCCTGGGACTATTACTTGTTCCAACAAAGTCGAAAATCTCAACCTTGAGGCAGTTATTTGCAATGTCTTCTTGATTTTTGTCTTCAATACAATCATTCCCCTTTGACTTCCCTTTGTAAATTAAGGTATTTTTAGGTAAATCCTTGATCTTCATGGGAATAATTCTAGCATGTAACTGCATCGAATCATAAATATTTCTAATTGTTTCATCTAATCTTTTTTCTTCATTCAATATATTCTGACTGCTTTGATTTGATGGAACTGGATTTACAAATCTTGGCTCATTGCCAGAAGCCTGGCTAAAAATACTGCTTGAATTTAAAAAATTTAAAATAAGTAGTACGAAAAAAAACTTCATCTTATTTCCCCCTTTTTCAAATATATTACAAAATTATCTTTAGTTTGTAAAGTCATATTAACATCATACAAAATTAAATCTTAAATAATTTTTACAGTTAATTAGTTTTACAAATAAAAAATAGCTTTATTTTTTATTCATAAATGAACATGACGTAAAAATAAGAGGCATTAAGATTTTAAAAAATAGTTTACATAAGATTAAAATTTTGTTTTGGGGCTTTATTGTTATATTGAAATATTTTCGTAATACAATTACACTCCCAATTCTTATAGGGCAAATGGGAGTGTGTTAGAGTTAGCTATGGAGTCGGATTTCCTTTGTTTTCTTCAGATTCTGGTTTTTTTCCTTTTTTATTATTAAACTTACGAAACCTTTTTGGTCTGTACTTCTTTTTTTTAGGAAAAATTTGCTTTTCATCTTTATTTGTAGATGCATTATCTTTAGTATTTGGTTGAGACTCTTCTGGTAATATATCATTTAAATCTTCATCAAGGGAATCAGGTATAGATTCAATATTATCATTTTCTAATATTGAATCAAATTCACTGTCCGCTTCATCTTCATTTTTATTAAATTTATTTTGAAAATTTTCTGACTTTTTATTAAACTTAGATTTATCTTTTTTCTTTTTTTCAAATCTATTATTGCTACGAGTTGGTATTGCTGTAGATTTGGGTCGAATTCTTGCAGATATTTCCCAGAAAAATGCTGCTTGTATTCCTACTTCATCTTTTTCAGCTTCAGCATTTATCTTAAAATACATAAAGGCATCGTAAAAGAAATCTTTAGCCTTGAATAATTCATTTTGTGATACGTTATTTTCATTAATGATTTTAAATCTCTTCTGACTTGCAAAAGTTTTAATCAACCTATCTTTATCCCGCTTGGGAATTTCTAGGCGTTTACAAATTGGATCTAAAGCATTTTTTATGATAGGAACCATGTGTCCTTTTTCTTTGGCTAATGCTTCTTTCACTATATCAGAAAAAATCAATGCATAGTAGATTACCGGAGTGAGATCTTCTCTCTCTTTGATTTTTCTGTCTGCAATTTGAAGTCTCTTTCCAATATTCGATTCCAAGAACTTCTCTTCCCAATCTGGAGATTTCTTAGTTTGTTCTAATGCTTCTTTAAAAAGGACATCTAAAATTTGATGCTCTGCCAATCCTTTGAAAATAATAGCAGTTTCCATAGTTCTATAAATCTTATTGTACTCTTCTAACATTCTAGAAGTTGAAGCTTTCTCTATTTCAGATTTATTTTTCTTTACGGCTATAGAAGTCTTTTTTTCTATTTTTAAATTATGTAATACGCTTATTTTAACAGCCCTAAGCATACGGACAGGATCCTCTTTAAAAGATATATCCGGATCCCCCACTACCTTCACAATTTTATTTTTTATGTCTTCATATCCACCCACAAAATCTATTATTGATTCATTTCTAGGGTCGTAATACAAAGCATTTACCGTAAAATCTCTGCGAGCGGCATCTTCTTTGGCAGTTCCAAAATTATTATCTCTTTTTAATAAAAGATCACTGTCTTTTGTGACATTTTTATTCATTCTATGATCGGGAATTGATCGAAATGTGGATACTTCAATCACTTTTCCACGAAAGAGAATATGAACGATCTTAAATCTTTTTCCAATGATTCTGCAATTATTGAAAATATTTTTTATCTGATTAGGAGTAGCACTAGTAGCTATATCAAAATCTTTGGGTTTTCTACCCAATAATAGATCTCTTACACATCCGCCTACCAAGTATGCTTTGTGACCAAACCGATTCAATCTATGGATGATCTTTAAAGCATCTTCATCCATTACATTCTTTCGAAGGCCATGCACTTCTTTGTATATTCGCAGACCTTCCGGATAAACTAAAATCTCATCTAATGTGAGCGATCTCTTTTTAAAGAGATTCATTATGAACTTAAACATTCTTTTTACCTTTGGGGATTTCAAACTTCCCACCGGGTTGTGAATTTTATACTGTAAGAAAGAATTTATCTTTATATTCCTGATTTTACAGGTATCTAAACTTACTTCTTAATTCGTAATCAGGCAAATAACCCGCACAACCCTCAAGACATTATCTTTTTTTAATGGTCGGTAACTTTACTATCACACCTATCTAAATTATTAGGGATATGTGTCAGGAGGTTCCTTGTTGACGGACAGTAATGAGAAAAAAATATCTACCTCAAGACTACCATGCAAAAAAATCGGCCAGAATTGACAATTTTAGATAAAATTATCGTCTATTCCAGAAAATGGAAAAAGGCTCTGTCAGAGTTAAACACTCTGGGGAAGACACAAGTATCCCTAATGCTCATTCCCCATAATAATGAGAAAATAATCAAGTTAGATTTATCGATTTATTTAATTCTTTTTCTTTCAACAATTTCAATTCTGCTGGTTAGCCTCACCGTAGGTAATTTGGGCATCAATCTCCTGAAAAAAAATAGTACCTCCACTATTTTAGAGAGAGGAAATCAACAAAGAATCATTTTTTTGCACCATGAAGATAAAGCCGCTGAATTAGAAGAGACACTAGATGACTTAGAATCTGAAATTGAAAATTTGAATACTGTTACCTGGGGTAAGTATTTTAAAGAAAATCGGATACCTTCTATTGAAGTATATAAACAATCCGGGTTGGTCACTTTCTTTGGCGAAAAAGATGAAATGCAGTCAAATTTGAAGATTTTTAAAGAAACTGTAGAAAGATTTACACTCCTTCACCAAAACTTGAATGAACTCAAACCTGTTTTTTTAAATTCCTCCGATTACCTAGAAACTAGAGAAAGTATAGTGCAATCCATGCCTCGAGGTAGACCCTTAGGTCCCGGTGTAGGGTTTATTGCTTCTACCTACGGAAGGAGGGAAGATCCGGTCTATGGTGGGGGTGAGTTTCATAACGGAGTAGATTTTGCCGCTCCCATGAGAACTCCAATTTATGCAACCGCCCCCGGTATTGTTGCTGATGCCAATTTTTCAGAAACTAATTTTGGAAATCACCTAAGAATCAATCATGAAAACGGATTTTTTACACTGTATGCCCACTGCTCCGAACTGAAGGTAAAAAAAGGGGATATAATCAAAAGGGGAGATTTAATTGCACTTGTAGGCTCAACAGGTAAATCTACAGGCTCTCACCTCCACTATGAGGTTCATATAGGGATGGATCCTGCATACAATCCCCAAGAATTTATCAATATAGACTGAACCTATTTTAATTGATCGACAAACACTATAAGGAAAACATGTACTCAGTATGATAGATAGAATTCCTATTCCCAATCCTTTTGGTTGGGGAGGTCCCTCCACATTTGCAATCATGATGCTCCTTGGTTTTTTAGCAGGCTCCAAATTGCTTCCCCTTGAATTTAAACGCAAAGGTTTAATCCCCGATGTTGCGGAAAATTTAGTCTTTCTTGGAGTTTTGGGAACTTTGGTTGGTGCTAAGATTTTTTATATTTTTGAAATATGGGATCAAATTTTTGTGCTACCTGGTGTCTATTGGTTTCCCCTAACACATTGGGAAGGCTTTAGAGAATTCAATGATCCCACTTGCAGAGTCTGTATCGAAAGTTATGGACTCTGGAGTTCCTTATTTTCGGGGGGTGGATTGGTCTTTTATGGTGGCTTTTTAGTTGGATTACTTTTTGTTACACTATTTATGAAGTTTAATCATCTCGACTACGGAAGTTACTTTGACGGTATGGCAACTTCAATGGCAATCGGATACAGCTTAGGAAGACTGGGTTGTTTTATTTCTGGCGATGGATGCTATGGATATCACACTGATGCCAATATTCCTCTCCTTACCTTTACTTTTAAGGGAGCTATGCCCTCCGGAGTTCCTGTCTGGAATACACCTGTAATAGAATCTATTGTCTCTTTTGTATATTTTTTATATTTTCATTATCATGCCAGATTTCAAAATTATAAAAAGTGGAGCATTTTCTTCCAATACATTTTATTACATGGAATAGCTAGACTTTTAATTGAGTTTTTAAGAGTGAACAAGGCTGTAATACCATTTCGAGATCCACCAAAACATGTCAATATTCCAGATCCATCAGGTAATTCCACATTCCTAACGGAATACTATTGGCATGGGTTTAGTCAGTCCCAGTATATATCATTAGGATTAATTTTTATTGGTTTATTTTTTATTGTAAAAAATCGATTATGGGAAAAAGAACTTCTTAAAAGTTAATATTTTTTTAAATTTTAACATAATAAAAAAATAGTTTGCAATGTATTTTATTAAATATTCAAGTCTAATATGTAATTGGAATTATATATTATAGACCTAGTTATGTAATTTAAATGCTTATAAGTTAGTATTTTATGAATAAAAATATTCTTTTAATAAAACATTTATCTCTTTTATCCAGAGTATTAATTATAATTAAACTAATTCTAAATAAAGTAAAAATATTCATAAGTTTAATCATAATTTTATCTGTTTTACCAATTCATTCAGATAGCTATCACAATATAAATGGATTTTTCGGAGAAAGGGCTACTGGATTGGGTGGCGCATACAGTGGGGTCAGTGATGATCCTGCAGGAGCCTATTATAATCCAGCAGGATTGGCCTATGCCTATGATAACTCTATTTCTTTATCCGCAAGTAATTTAACTCGCACCAAAAAAACTTATGAAAACGTAATTGGCCCGGGACAAGGGTATGGTAGAAATTCTCAAAATTATACCCCAAACTTCTTTGGTTTGGTGAGAAGTGCCGGATCCGGGAAAATTGGATTTTCTATTGTAAATCCAGTCAATGATACTTTTCAAAGAAATGATCAAATTCAAAGCCCTTTGTATTATACAGATATATCTAATTTAAAAAACTATAATAGAGAATCATTCAATATCCTAAATGTAGGCTTAAGTTATGCAGAACCAATCAATAGCAAATTATCATGGGGAACAACTATTTATTTTACAAGTGATACAGCAAGTACAACTTCCACCCAAATGCTACAGCTAAAAGATAAATCCTATATAACCAATACGTTAAATGACAACAGAAGAACTCTCGGAGTATTACCCATACTCGGTTTAATGTATACTCCAACAGATAAAATTTCTTTTGGAGCCTCCATAAGACATCAATTTGTGACTGCCGGAAATAGACTAATCAATACGTTTGATGCGGGTTCTGCCGCAGTTTCCACTGATAATATAACATTTGTTGAGGGCACAAATCAGGCTTATGGAGGTATAAGGGGAAACACTATCTTTAAGGGTCCCGCCCCTACAGGCAAAGTACCAGAGACAACTGAAATAAGATCGGGTTTTGCATTTTTTCCTAATAGAACTATTATGGCGGCATTCGATGTAATATATACAAGTGCTTTTTCCCACAGGCAAAGTAATACGGAGCTTATCTATTCTCCAAGTAGTACAACAATATCATTTACTGATAGTGAGAATCTTGAATTAAAACGTTATTCAACACTTAATTTTGCTGGTGGAACTGAAATTTATATAACTGAATTTATGTCTATTCGATTGGGTGGTTATACAAACTATGCTAACTCAAAGCCACTCTCCTGGACAAATACAGCTCTCAGTGCGATTAATAAAAATTTAGGTGATACAGAAACAATTTACAATCAAAATAATTTAGCAGTAAATTATAAAATTAGTGGCCTAAGAGAAAATCCTAGAAATGAGTATGTAAATAATATAGGATATTGTTTTGGATTTTCTTTTTCAACTGCAAAAGCTTCTATAGGGATAAATTTAATTAAAGAATTGGGATATGGTGTATCTCAAATAGATTCTACTAGACCATTGCAGTCTATGACGTATGACTCTTCATCTGTTTATATAATAGTAAGTTCACGAAATAATTAGGAGATAAATTCTTGAAATTAACAAAAATACATTGGGCAGTTATTTTATGTGTGGTACCATTACTTTTAACAGTATTATTAAAATTCTCTGGTACCACAGAATCACTGGAAAACAATTTAATTGATTTGAGATATAGATATGCAAATCCCGAGCATCCATTCACTGATAAACTAGTAATTGTGGATATAGATGAAGTAACTCTTGATGCCTATAAAAGTACACCTATTTTTGGTCGCTGGCCGTGGAAAAGAAATGTTTATCAACCTATTCTGGAATACATCGCAGGCGGTATGCCTAAATTAATATTATTTGATATAATGTTTTTTGAAGAATCTCCTGAGGATGACCCTTTAATTGAAGCCACAATGGACTTAGGAATTGTGTCCCATGCCATAAATCTAAACAAAGAAGATTTAAGCCAAGAAGAAGATAAAATTTATGAAGAAGGTGTACCACAAAATATTTTGGACAAAAGTCTTCATCCCGAAAATGTTGAATTATTAAAACTTTCTACATATAATATCTTGCAATTCCCTATTCCAAGAATTTCAGAAATAGCTACTTATATACATTCTGTTACTTATACTCCTGATTCAGATGGTGTAGGACGTAGAGGAAATATATTTTTTAAATACAGAAATAGTTATTTTCCCTCACTTGGATTCACGGGTTATTTAAGCCAACATCCACAAAAAACAATCATTGTAAAGGATACTCACATTCATGTAACTTCCAATGATGACACTGAAATTTCTATTCCTACGGAAAAAAATGCATTTCGACTTCATTACTACTCTAAAGAAACGATGGATCATATGCCACGTATTTCAATGTCTGGTATTATCGATTCCAGAAGAGCTTTAGATGGCGGAGAAGTTACTGATTTTAGTAGCCTAAAAGTTCCTCCCACTGTTTTTCAAGACAAGGTAGTGATAATTGGAACATCTGCCGCATCTACCTCAGATACAAGACTAACTCCCTATGGTGATAGACCTGGTTATATGTACCACGCATTACAATATTCAAATCTTATGGAAAAGCATTTTTTGCACATGGCTCCAGAATGGCTGGGGATAGGATTGTTATTTATTCTGCTACCCTTCAATGTTTCTTTATCGGTTTTTTCAAAAAATATAGGATTGAGAATAGTAGTCCCTGCCTTACTTTTTATTATTTATCCTTTAATTGCATTCTTGGTATTTAGATATGACATTCATCTTCCTCTTTCAGAATTTACAATAGCCTATCCTTTGACATTTCTTGGGTCATTGGGTTATTTAACCCTGACTGAAGGTGCCGAAAAACGGAAATATAGTAAAGTTCTCTCTAATATGGTGGATCCAACCATTGTAAGTGAAGCCTTGACTGATCTGGAAGCCCTTAAGAAAGGGGGAGAAATGGAAATCACTGCTTTTTTCTCCGATGTGGCAGGTTTCTCTACAATCTCCGAGCAATTGAGTTCTGAAGACTTAGCGGCACTCTTAAATGAATACCTAAGTGCTATGACTATTATTTTAAAACATAATAAGGGCACATTGGATAAGTACATCGGAGATGCGGTAGTAGGAATTTTTGGGGCACCTATAAAAAGAGAAGAGCACTTCTTAGAAGCCGCCCGAGCGTCCCTAGAAATGATTACTAGGCTTTCTGAGTTAAAAAAGTATTGGAAAGATAATAATTTATACTCCAAAGATGCCCAGGATATGGATGTGCGGATTGGTTTGAATACTGGAAAAGCCAAGGTGGGTTTTATGGGAACCGATACACTAGCCTCCTATACAATGATGGGTGATACAGTAAACTTAGCCGCCCGTCTTGAAGCGGCGGGAAAAGATTATGGAGTAAATATTTTAATATCAGAAAATACAAATCTAAAAGTTAATTCTGAAATGTTTACCCGAGAGCTCGATTCAGTTCGGGTGAAAGGGAAAAATGAACCTGTAAAAATATTTGAATTGATCTCAAAAAAAGGCGAATCCCCTCAAAATATTGTAGATGCAACAGGATATTATGAAGAAGGATTCAATCTATATCTAAAAAGAGAATGGGAAAAATCGATTCAAAAATTTACAGATGCTAAAAAAGCAAAGGGCAAAAAAGATAAAGCAGTTGAAATGTTAATAGAAAGATGTAATTTTTATTTAGAGAATCCTCCCGAAGCTACCTGGGATGGTGTTTTTACTAGAACTCATAAATAAAAAATGTTTTTTTAAGTGGAAAAAAAAGTTTGAAATGGTATTTTAGATCTTAGCGTCAAATATTTATAAGAACAAATAGGAGATTATTATGAAAAAAATTATTTTAATAACACTTATCACAATTGGATTTAACCTAAATTCAGCCCCTATGTATGTGCAAAGTCCCGTAGCACAGCTTTTGGAAAAACCAATGGCAGGAAGCCCGGGAGCAATTCTTCCAAAGGGAAGTGTTGTAACTAAAATTGGCGAACAGGATATGTTTATCAAAGTTACTTTTGAAGGAAAAGAAGGATTTGTAAATAAGCTATTTTTATCAGCAAACCCACCCTCCGCTAAGGTAAGTTTTGGGGATTCTATTGACCAATCTACATCTGTTAAAGCTAGAGCAAGGGCATCTTCCTTTACACAAACTGCAGCGGCTCGGGGATTTAGTGAATCTCAGACCCTCAGAACTCGGGGGGGAGCTCAGGACTATGACATGGATTCAATTGTATGGCTAGAAAAAATCAAAATTGAAGAGAATGAGGTTAATTCTTTTCAAAAATGATTTTCCCCTCAATTTATAATTATATATTGATAGTATCTATTTATTTTGTTTTATTCGTAAACTGTCAGTTAATTAAAAAAAAAGAGGGTCCTAAAGTTGACCCGAACGTTACAAAAGAGGTCAATACAGGAAAAACACTTGCCGCCCGTTTAGCCAAAAAATACGGGCTTATAAAGGATGAACCGTTTACGCGATACATAAATCTCGTGGGGAAATCCTTAGCAACTTACTCATCCCGTCAAGAGTTAGATTTTCGATTTGGAATTTTGGATACTGAAGATGTAAATGCATTCGCCTGTCCGGGAGGTTATGTTTTGATTACCAGGGGAGCTATTGACCTAATGGAAAATGAAGCCGAATTAGCCTCCCTACTCTCCCATGAATTGAGCCATGTAACCCTAAAGCATTCAGGGGACTTTGAAGAGAAAGGTGCGGGTATTTTAGATATTATCTCTGCAATAATGGCTCCCGGAGGGGATCTTGTAAGCTCGGTCACTAAAAATGCAGTTGATGGGATGGTTAATCAATTCTTTGAAAAAGGTAGAAAGAAGGAAGAAGAAATTGAATCCGATAAGGCTGGTATTATATATTTATCACAAGCAGGTTATGATTTAGATAGTAGTATTATCTACTTAAAAAAATTAGATAAGTCTCAACACAATGAAGTTGCCTTAAAAACACACCCTCCCACAGCAGAACGTATTACAGAATTAGATAAATTTATTGCAGAAAATAAACTAACCAAAAAAGGGAAATTAAATGCACCAAGATATTTATCTGAGTTCAATGCATTTAAACAAAGGTATAATAAGCTAGCGACTAAATAATTATTATTCCTTCAAAGTATCATTGAACAGAGGTTCGAGAATCTCTACTTCCTGTTCTTTTTTTTTCATAATCCCATTCATATTATTGTCTATTTTTTGCATGGAAGGTAAAAACTTTTTATTGAATTTTATATCACGAGATTTATTTAACTCTTCTCTAGTTGCTATTTTGATTCTCTCAATTGTGTGAGCCTCTGAATAATTGGGCTGAACTTTTTTTCGAAGCATTTCCTTTAGATCATTTGAGCTCGAATGTATATTTATATTACTTGATTTTTCTTTTTTAATTTCCTGACTCGGTGAAACATTTGTCTTAGTTATATTTTTAGGAGGTGAAACCTTGGGTTTTGAAAGATTACAGGGCTCTAAACAATTTTTATCTTTATCAAATCCAGGAATAATTGCAGTCGTATATAGGAAAGAGAGTGCAATGATAAATATATATCTAATCATGGTTAACATATTTAAAGTCAAGGGATAATCTTGTTATTGCAAGTCAATTTCAAACTTAATTGAATGAATAATGTAAAAATAAAAATTTGTGGAATAAAAGAATATGACACTGCTGTCTTTTGTATTGAAAATAGTGTAGATTTTTTAGGATTTAATTTTTCTCCCACAAGCAGTAGATTTATAAGTCTCAAAGATTCTGAGATTCTTATTAATAATATTTATAAAAATAATTATCAAAATAAATTTGAAATTATAGGATTATTTTTTAAAACATCTGAAGATGTGATCTTTGATGTTATAAAATCGGGTTTGTTCAACTCTTTTCAATATGTAGTACATGATTATAGTTTTAATCGAAATTTATATGATAACAAAAATTCATTTATTCCACAAATAGGAATAGAGAATGAAATTACAGATTCTGATTTGAATTATAATGATGAACTACTAATTTTAGATAGTTTTAACAAATCACTTGGAGGAGGCTCAGGATCTGTATTTCCCTGGCAAAATATTAAAAATATAAAGAGAAGATATTTATTAGCCGGTGGACTTAATCCAGACAACGTTTCCTCTGCTATTGAATCATTAAATCCATATGGGGTCGATGTAGCATCGGGTGTGGAAGATAGTCCTGGAATAAAAAATCATGATAAAATAAGGAGATTTATTGAAAATGCCCGCCGATGATCCCATGAATACACCTGCCATGAGACAATTTTCAGAGATAAAAAAAAAATACCCTGATTCAATTATTTTTTTTAGAATGGGAGATTTTTATGAAATGTTTCAAGAAGATGCCATTATAGCTTCCTCAATTCTTGACATCGCTCTTACAAAAAGACAAAATCAAATACCTATGTGCGGAATTCCCTATCATGCAACTGATAGCTATTTATCAAGACTTATAAATGCAGGAAAAAGAGTTGTAATATGCGAACAATCCAAATCACAAGATCCAAACTCAAAATTAATGCAAAGAGATGTTGTACGAGTAATGAGTCCGGGAACTATTGTAGAAGATAATCTCATAAAAGGATACGAGAATAATTTTTTATGTTTTATTTACTTATTTAAAGAAAATATAATTTCATCATTAATAGATATATCTACATCAGAGTTTTATTATAGTATGTATCACAAATCTGAAAAAATCAATATCAATTCCTTACTAAAAAAATTTTCACCATCCGAATTATTAGTATTTAAAGAACAGGCAATTTCTTTTGAAAATTTAGAATTGGACTTTAATCCAACATTAACATTATTAGATTCGACAATCATAAAATTACCCCAAGATTCATCTAGAGAAGAAATGAAAAGAATTATTGATTCTTTTTTAGCAAACTCACTGAGAGAAAATTCAATTAATTTATCATTACCAATTATATTAGATAAAGATAATTTTATGGAACTTGATACTAATACTTTAAAAAATTTAGAATTAATTGAAAACCAAAATATAAATGAAAAAGAGCACACACTTTTTTCTATTCTTAATAAATGTAAGACAGGTGGTGGAAAAAGATTATTAAAGAAAAATATTTTATTCCCCTTTATTAAAGAAGATGATATTAAAAATACATGGGCAAAAATCAACAAAATATCCTCTAATAATACGATTCATAAATTAATTAAAGAAAAATTATTGGAATATCCTGATATTGATAGAATAATTAATAGATTTAGAGTTTCTGGCAAAGCACTACCCCGTGACTTCAAATCGATTCTTCAGGCAATAGAGGTTTCATTTTTACTAAAAAAAGAACTCCAAAGAATAGAGTACGAATTTACTATTTCAGAAAAAGAGTTAACTGAATTAGAAATTTTTATTAAAGCAAGATTGAACGAAGATGAATTACCTGCAATTTTAGGAGGGGATGGAATATTTTTAAAATTTGGTTTTTCAGAAGATTTAGACAATGCAAGATTAGCAAAATCTAAAGGGAAAGATTGGATTATTGAATTAGAAGAACAAGAAAAGAAAAGAACAGGCTTAAATACTCTAAAAATTAGATATAATAAGGTTGTAGGTTACTATATTGAACTTTCTAGAAAAGATTCAGAGCATGCTCCGAAAGATTATTTCAAAAAACAAACTCTAGTTACTTCAGAGCGTTATACAACAGAAAAATTAGAAGATATAGAAAGAAGCATATTATCTGCCGATGATATTATACTTGAAATTGAAAAAAAAGAATTCAATATCATGATAGAAAATGTATTACTTAATTTTAATTATTTAAAAGAATTATCTTATTCTATTAACTCTTTAGACTATCACTCTTCACTTACAAGTTGTAAAAATGATTATAATTGGATTCAACCTGAAATTAATTATAAAGGAGAATTAATTCTTGAAAATGCAAGACACCCCGTAGTTGAAGCCTATCTCACAAAAGAGTCAACATTTATTTCAAATTCTGTAGTACTAAATACTTCTGATAGGGCTGTAGCGATCCTGACAGGACCCAATATGGCAGGTAAATCTACTTTTATGCGTCAAACTGCCATCTGTCAGATTTTGTTTCAGATGGGTTCATTTGTGCCAGCAGATAAAGCTATTCTTTCGATATGCGACAGAGTTTTTACAAGAATAGGATCTGCAGATAATCTAACGGCTGGAGAATCTACATTCTTTTTAGAAATGAAAGAATCAGCTCATATCTTATTAAATAGAACTGAAAATAGTCTAATTCTATTTGATGAGATTGGGCGTGGTACATCTACATATGATGGATTGAGTCTTGCATGGGCAATTATTGAAAATTTATCAAATTCAACTTTTGATGGAAACAGAACAAAGACTATATTTGCTACACATTACCATGAGCTTACTGATTTAGATAGAGAAAATGGCGTTTTCAATTTATTTATGGATACAAGAGAAAAAAGTGGGGAAATTGTTTTTTTAAAAAAAGTAAAGTCAGGAAAAGCAAAAAAATCATTTGGAATTTATGTTGCTAGATTAGCTGGCATTCCCTCATCGATTGTTGATAGATCAATGGAAATATTAAATAATTTAGAATCAAAAAAAAGGGATATAAAAATTAAAGCTGAGGCTGAGCCAAGTTTATTTCAATCAATTAGCTCCCCTTCTCCTGAGTTAGAAAAATTAATAAATTTATTGGACGAAATTGATCCGGATAACTTAACCCCAAAAGAAGCATTAGAAACTATATATTTGTTAAAAAAATATATTAAAAAATAATATATTTATAACATAATTTTCCCAATAAAATTTTAAAAATTAATATTCTATTGGGAAAATTTGAATTTTTGTCTTAAATATTAGGTTGAGCTGTGTATCTCAAATATGGCTTAATTTTTCTAAAACCCTTGGGGAATTTTTTATTTGCATCATCATCAGATAAAGCAGGTACTACAATACAATCTTCTCCGTAATTCCAATTAGCTGGTGTAGCAACACTATAAGAGGATGTTAATTGTAATGAGTCTATTACCCTCAAAATTTCTTGGAAATTTCTTCCTGTTGAAGCTGGATAAGTCAGGGTTAATTTGATTTTTTTATCTGGACCTACAATAAAGACCGAACGAACAGTGAAAGTTTCGTTAGCATTTGGATGAATCATATCATATAGATTGGATACTTTTCTTTCTGGATCTGCGATAATAGGATAATTTACTGTGGTATTTTGAGTTTCATTTATATCTTTAGTCCAACCCTTGTGGGATTCGAGAGGATCTACACTCAATGCCAAAATTTTTACATTTCTCTTATCAAATTCATTTTTGATTTTTGAAACATAACCTAATTCTGTAGTACAAACTGGTGTATAATCTTTGGGATGAGAAAATAAAATTCCCCAGCTATTCCCGAGATATTCATGAAAATTTATGGTTCCTTCCGTTGTTTCTATTGTGAAATTTGGTGCTTCATCTCCTAATCTTAGTGCCATTAATCTCTCCTTTAGGACTTTAATTATAACCACCCTAAAATACAGTCTCCAATTTAAAAGATTTTTTTTCGTTATATTAGATTTTATTTATCTAAATTATGAAATAAATCAAAAAAAAGCTCATATATTCTAATATTGTATACATTATCTGTAAAATTCCTATATCTGTTGGGATAGAATATGGGCTGAAAACAAGTGATTAAATTTTTCCAAGATAATATCAGGGCTATAGTTGATTTCAACATATCTTTTACCATTCGTACCCATTTTTTGAAGAAGTGGTGTATTACTTAAAATAAAATTTAAACACTTTTCAAATGATTCTGAATCATTAAAATATAAACCAGCATTTGACCTAAGACAATGATTTTTCAATGTTTCAGATTTTGAGTTCACCAAAACTGCTTTTTCATTCATCCAGGCTTCCATTACTACAATTGAAAAACTCTCCATAGGTGATGGATTAATAACTAAAATTGAATTTTGTATCAAAAATTGTTTTTCTTTTTCATTTATAAATCCTGTAAAAATTATATCAATCTCTGAGTTATACTTATTCATACCTATTCCCGCCAAAATTAATTTAACTTCAGAATTATTATTAATTTTCCAGCTTTTAAAATAATTTATTAAATCTAAAATTCCTTTACCTTCATCAATTCTACCAATATAAATTATATATTTATAATTTATATTATGAAATCTATTCAATTCATTTTCTTTAATATTATTCGAGATATTAATTCCAACTATATTATTTTTTTTAGGGATAAAATTAAATATTTTATAAAATAAATCAAGTTCTTCAATTGTATTAAATGCATAAGTGATATCATCAGTTAAAATATCTTTATATATAGGAAAATAAGCAACAGGTTCATCATGAAGTGCAGGTATTATAACCGCTTTTTCTTTAACAAGGGGTATAGAATTTATTGTAGGGAAGTACATATAACCAATAAATAAAATAATATCATAGTACATAGAATTTTGCTCTACATATTTAATTAATTTATTTACAACAGGTCCCTGTTGAGTT